>JALQWJ010000040.1 GCA_023258775.1 Burkholderiaceae bacterium
GGAAATGCGGCTACGATAGTGCAGATTTTTATAGCCGATCGAAGAAGCCAGCCCAAAGAAAGGCGGCATTTTATGTAACCACTAGGGGGTGTTATGCAACTCAATGAATCGCATGAGCGGTACTGGCAGAAGAACCTGAACATCACGGCAATTCTGCTTGCTATCTGGTTTGTGGTGACCTTCGTGGTTGCCTACTACGCCAGAGAACTTTCCTTTACGTTTTTTGGCTGGCCATTTTCCTTCTGGATGGGCGCGCAGGGCGCATTGGCTATTTATGTGGTCATCATCGTTTATTACGCCATGTACATGGGGCGACTCGATGAAGAACACGGTGTTGCTGAAGAAATGGAGGATTGATCATGGCTGGATTAGCAGGTGATTCTGGAGGCGGTAACGCCTTTGATGCGAAGTCGATGAGTGCCTTTAAATCAGGACTTAATCGAATTTATCAATTCTATACCGGTGGCTTTGTTGCCTTCGTGATTGTCTTGGCAGTCCTGGAACAAATGGGATTGAGCAGGTCCTGGATTGGCTTTATCTTTTTGCTTGCGACCATCGGCTTGTATGCAGGTATCGGTATTATGAGCCGGACCACCGATGCCTCGGAGTACTACGTCGCAGGCCGAAGAGTACCCGCGCTTTATAACGGTATGGCAACTGGTGCAGACTGGATGTCAGCGGCTTCCTTTATTGGTATGGCTGGCACGCTTTACCTCACAGGCTATGGTGGTCTTGCCTTTATTATGGGGTGGACAGGGGGCTACTGCCTGGTTGCCTTGTTTCTCGCACCGTACTTGCGGAAATTCGGTCAATTCACCATACCCGACTTCCTTGGGGCGCGCTATGAAGGGAATCTGCCCCGTACGCTCGGTATTCTTGCCGCCATCCTCTGTTCGTTCACCTACGTGGTTGCGCAGATCTATGGCGTTGGCTTGATCACGACGAGGCTGACTGGGGTGCAATTTGAGATCGGTATTTTCCTCGGACTCGCCGGTATTTTGGTCTGTTCCTTTTTGGGCGGTATGCGCGCTGTGACCTGGACTCAGGTGGCGCAATACATCATCCTGATCGTGGCCTACCTGATCCCGGTGGTATGGCTCTCGATTAAGCAGACTTCGGTCCCGATTCCTCAAGTTGTTTACGGTTTTCAGCTTGAGAAAGTGACTGAAAAAGAAAAGGCGCTGCGCGAAGACCCCAAGGAGAAAGAAGTTGTTGCCATCTTCAAGGCACAGGCTGATGCGCTTGGCGAAAAGCTAAAAGATGTCAAAGGCAGTCTTGAGAAAGATAGAGCAGATGCCAGCAAGAAGCTTGAAGATCTAAAGTCTGCCAATGCGCCCGCTGAGCAAATTGCCGCAGCTGAAAAGGCGCTTTCTTCAGTGCCTAAGGATGAAGAAGAGGCAAAGGCTGCTTGGACAAAGGCTAAAACAGCGGCCGAGGCCCGAGCAAAGCCGCTCGCTGGTATGCCAGCACACGCCCAGATCTACGCAGGTGATCCGAACGGTGACCAAAAAGCCAAGGACACCTACGACACCTCAAGGCGTAACTTTCTCGCACTGATCTTTTGCTTGATGGTTGGTACCGCAGCGCTTCCTCATATTTTGATGCGTTACTACACCACACCCTCGGTACGTGAGGCTAGAGCATCGGTGGGCTGGTCCTTGTTTTTTATTTTCCTACTCTACTTCACAGCACCAGCGCTCGCAGTACTTGTGAAATACGAGGTTTTCCATGTGTTGGTGGGTACACCCTTCGATAAGCTACCGGCATGGATAGCGAATTGGTCAAAGGTAGATCCGGCTTTGCTGTCGGTGGTAGACATCAATAAAGACGGGATTTTGCAGCTCGGCGAGATGCGCATCGGCGGCGATATTGTGGTGTTAGCAACGCCAGAAATTGCAGGACTGCCCTATGTGATTTCAGGCTTGGTTGCTGCAGGTGGCTTGGCTGCGGCGCTTTCTACCGCTGATGGTCTATTGCTCACGATTGCCAATGCGTTATCACATGACCTCTACTACAAGATGATCGATCCCAATGCTTCGACCGCAAGGCGGGTTGCAATCTCAAAGGCCTTGTTGCTTGTCGTGGCGCTTGCGGCAGCTTACGTCGCAGCGCAAAAGCCGGCGGACATCTTGTTCTTGGTGTCAGCAGCATTCTCCTTTGCGGCAGCAGCATTCTTCCCCGCGCTGGTACTCGGCGTGTTTTGGAAGCGCGCCAACAAGTGGGGTGCATCGCTGGGTATGATTGCCGGCCTTGGTGTGACCTTTTACTACATGGTCACGACCCAACCCTGGTTGCGGGGCATCTTTGGCGTCACAACGCCGATTGAGCTTTGGTGGGGCATTCTGCCGATTTCGGCTGGTGTGTTTGGTGTGCCACTTGGTTTTGCGGTCATTATCATCGTGAGCTTACTGACGGCCGCACCTGGACGGGATGTGCAAGAACTTGTCGAACACGTGCGCTACCCCAATTTGAAAGGTGACACGGTCAACACACAAATTAACTAAGCCACATTGGGGCCTCGAAAGAGGCCTAGTCTGTCTCATTTGCTTCATGCTGGCGGTCTCTTCGGAGACCGTTTTTTTTTGGACTTTGCTTGCGCAGAATCTCGTTCGAAAGATGATGAGCTTTTTTTACATTGAGGTCTGGATCGATTGTCGTCGACAACTTCACTGATCTTCACAAGGCTCTTTTCTCTGGCTGAGCGTTGATTGATAGGCCACACTGAGGGTCAATTTAGTCGCGCTGCATGATTGCGTTTTGCTTAATTTTGTTTGACTGTCTTGAACAACAAAATGCTTGATTTTTAAAACTCGTTCTTGATAAATTTAATCAAGCAAATCCCTTCTCGAATAGATTTAAATTCTAAAACAAATATCGCCTGGGTCTGTTGCATGTGCTTGCGACAGAGCACTGGAAGCCGTTTGATTGGCAATGAAACGTTGGCGTTTGACTCAGAAAAACGGGAGGAGCGATGAGAGAAGTTGATAATCTGAGCGCACAAGAAATAATGCTTCGAAGTCGAGGTTTGACACAATTTTCAGCGATCAACGACGATGCCGAGTTGGGCCGCCTTGGCACACTTAAGCGCTATGAGTTAGTCAACTCGGAATCGAGCGAAACCTTTGATCGCATCGTTGAGCTTGCGGCGCAGTTTATTGGCGTGCCCAGCAGCGCGATCAGTTTACTTACCGAAGACAAACAATGGTTCTTGGCGCAGCGAGGAATCCCGGTGAAGGAAACGCCTCGCGAGATTGCCATTTGTGAGCATACGATCGCTGCAAAAAGCGGTTTGCTTATTGTCGAGGATGCGACAAGCGATGAACGATTTCATCGCAATCCGCTCGTGACTGGCCCGATGGGTATTCGCTTTTACGCTGGCGCTGCATTAACGGTTTCTAATGGGCAAAGACTTGGTGCCTTGTGCGTGATTGATACAAAGCCAAGAAGCCTCAGTGAACGAGAACAAAGGGTACTTCACCATCTTGCAAACATTGCTGTTGATGAGTTTGAATTGCGGCGTTTGTTGCGTGAACAAACCGAACTGCTTCACGAGAAGGAGGCGCTCGCCGAGCGCCTTAAAGCCGAATCTCAGGCGGCAAAGCGCGAAACCGAAAGAGCCAATCACCACGCCAAGGCGAGGAGTCAGTTTCTTGCCAATATGAGCCATGAAATTCGCACGCCAATGAACGGATTAATTGGAATGGCCGAACTTTTGCTGCAAGAGCCCTTATCCGATGCTCAGGCTGATCTTGCCAGAACTTTATTGCAGTCTGCCGAGTCGCTGCTGGGCATTCTTAATGATGTTTTGGATCTTTCAAAACTTGAAGAAGGCTGTGTTCGATTGGAGTCTTTGGCAATGAGCCCGAATGCGTTGCTGTCTGAGGTTATACGGTTGCAGCAATCACGTGCTGAGCACGCCTCAGTGAAAATTAACTTCAGGCCGCGCGAGCTTGGGAATCGACTAGGTGATCCAACAAGATTTCGGCAGATTTTGAATAACTTAATCAGTAATGCGATTAAGTTCTCGGATCAAAAACCATTGCTTATTCACATGCTTGCGGTACGCGAGGCCGATGGTGAGACGGTTGATGAAATATGGGCTGAAATCCTGGACCGCTGTGGCGTTGGTCTCGATGGGAGCTTGTGGGATAAGCCGCATTGGCTTTGCCCGCCTTCGCCCCCACTTAGCGGGGACACCTGGTTTGCGGTTCTTATTCGGGACAACGGCATTGGGATGACGCGCGAGCAAGTCGAACGCCTTGGGCAGGTCTATAGCCAGGCCGATGACAGTATGACTCGACGTTTTGGTGGCACGGGCCTTGGATTAAGCATTTGTACAAAGCTAACCCACTGCATGGGGGGTGCACTTGGCCTATCCAGTATTGAGGGTACCGGAACAATTGCGATGCTGTTGATGTCGATGCCAAAAGTTGAAAACCTTAAGCTGCATGCGCCGCCCGCTTGCAGTCCAAAGCAGCAACGAAAACTTAAGGTGCTGCTTGCTGAAGACCATGAAACGAACCGGAGGGTCGCACTCGCGCACCTTAGGGCGCTTTCCTGCGAAGTGGTCGTTGCTGAAGACGGATATGAAGCGCTTGAGTGTGCGAGCAAAGAGGCCTTTGATCTCATCCTGATGGATATACAGATGCCGGTGATGTCTGGTATCGATGCGATCAAAGCGATTCGGCAGCGTGAGATTGACTGTAAACATGCACCAATTCTTGCGCTAACCGCTAGCGTGATGCAGCACGAACGCGAGGCAGTGATCGAGGCGGGTGCAGATCAAATGTTGGGTAAGCCCTACCGACGAGCCGAGCTTGAAGAGGCTATTGCGCAATGGTGCTACACGGGAACCTGCTTTGATCAGCTGTACTGGGATGAAAACTACAGCGAATTTCCGCTCATCGATCAGCAATCCTTATTACAGTCTGCCCTGGAAAGCGTTCGACAGAGTCTTGATCTACCCGCTGATTTGAGCAATACCTCATTAAGACAGCATCTGCATCGACTTGCCGGTGCTTGCAGCCTGGTTGGTTACCGCGATGCAGCAAAACGTTTTCAAACCCTAGAACGTGCTTGTTTCAATGAAGAATTTAGGGGGCAGTCCCTGTATGGACCAACGACCGAGCTTGCTATCAATTTACGACGCCTACTTTATTCGCTTGCGCGCGAGATGAACCTTCGAATAAATCAACTTCATAACACTCATGACGAGGAGCTCCAACATGCTACTTGATCCGCAGATCCGCCGCGTACTAGCGATCGACGACGATCAGACAACGCTTACGATGATTACACTTTCCTGTCGTGCACTTCAGTCAAATATAAGGCTACAAACAGCAAGCACAGCTGAGCGTGCAAACTGGCTCTGCCGCCAGGAAAGGTTCGATCTGATTATTCTGGATCATCAACTAAGCAACATGTCTGGGCTTCAATGGCTCGATGGCATTAAACCGCATTTGCGCCCAAGTACCGCTGTGGTTGTGTTTAGCGGGGAGCTAGGCCCGGGGGATTTACCTGAATACCAACGTCGTGGCGTGCTTCAGGTGCTTAGCAAGCGCAGTCTTACGCTTGGTATGCTGGGTACAACATTGAAACAGGCTCTTGATTTGGCTTGTGTCTAGGTTTTTCAGCAAGCGGTGTTCTCGCGATGCAAAAGGGGGGCAAGACGGTGGCAAAATATGAGCGATGAGTCAGCGTTCATATTCGATTGCTCTTGATGCTTGTGCTCTTTCAGGATGCATGACAGCGCAGGTGCATTTACTTGGCGCTTATTGCCGGCCTGAGGCTTTTTGTCATGTTCTGATTAACTCGGAACTTGTGTGTCCTCGCTGGACGATGCGCCCAGGCACTTTCGCCAATGTGAAAGTACGGTAAACCGCAATGCGGGTATTACTTGTTGAGGACGATCCCTTGTTAGCTGATGCACTGAGGATTGCATTGTCGCAGTCAGCGCATCAGGTCGACGTAGTAGGGGACGGGGAGCTTGCCGATCAGGCCTTACGCGATGCAAGCTATGACCTGACTGTTTTAGATATTGGTCTGCCAAAAATGAATGGGCGCGATGTGCTTCGTCGCTTAAGGCAAAGCAATGCCGGTACACCGGTTCTTGTGTTGAGTGCGCTTGAGCGCATCGAGGATCGAGTTGACTTACTCAACCTAGGTGCCGATGATTTTCTGCAAAAGCCCTTTCATCTCAGTGAACTTGATGCGAGGGTTAAAGCATTGCTGCGCCGTGCGCATCGGCACGCAAAAAACGAGCTTGAATTTGGCCGTATCAAACTTGATATCGATGCGCGTCGCTGCTTTGTTGATCAATCTGCAATGGACTTGACGGCCAGAGAATTTGCGGTGGTTGAGTTGTTGCTTTTGCGAGCAGGGCGCGTCGTTACGCGGAGTCAGATTTTAGATTTGCTCTACGGATGGGAAGATAATCAGGGGACAAATACGGTGGAAGTACTGATTTACCGTCTGCGGAAGAAACTTGACTTTTCGGGGTGGAATCTTAAGACGATCCGCGGTATGGGCTATTTGCTTGAGTCGAGTCGAGGCTAGATTGGTTCAATCGCAAGGCCCTTTTATGGGTCAAAAAGAGGCTGATTCTTCGATTCGTTCGAGGCTTTATAAGGCCTTAATCGTCCCACTTATTATTCTGATATTGGTTGATGCGTTCATTGGTTATGAGATGGCGCATCGCTTTGCCGCCCAGGCCTACGACGAGGCGCTGCAGCTGGTAGCTGAAGACTGCCTCGATCAAATTCAGTCGGTTCACGTCAGCGAAATCGCCACCCATCCCCATTTATCCAGGCTGTTCACGGCAGTGCCCAGACAACTTGTTTACCGTAGTCTGTTTGACAGCAATAACCAACTGATCATTGGCGCGCCTATTCCGGCGCCCTACACCGGTGATCTTAGTTCAACCATTAAAGATCAAACGCAGCGTGAGTGGACGATTTATAACGGTATGGTTGGTGATCGTCCTGTTCGAATCATGCAGATTGCGGTCGATTCGAGCGCAAGCGCGGTGCTGAGGGTTGCTGAAGATGGGAGCCGAAGCGTTGAACTTGAGCGCCTGATTCACTCCTTAGTGCTGGTCCCACAGTTAATCCTACTTGGTGCCTTACTCTGGATCATTCAACAGGCGGTTAGCCACGGTCTGTCGCCGATGCGTCGCTTAGGGGGTCTTATTGCTTCGCTCAAGGGCGAGGCCAGCCTTCGAAGCATGTCACGCCAAATTCCTGCTGAAGCCAAACCCTTGGTTGAAGCAATCGATCAACTTTTAGATCGATTAAATGCGGCTAGAGGTCTTCAGGATCGCTTTATTGCTGATGCGGCCCATCAATTGAAAACGCCGCTCGCAGCAATCATTACTTACGGCGAGCTTTTGCAGCGCAGCGAACTCGATCATCAACAGCGTCGAAGTCTTGAACGCTTGCAAGCGGGGTCTGAACGACTCTCACGCATGCTCAAACAATTGCTGGCTTACATGCGCAATTCACCCGAGTCGCCGAAACTCGTCTCATTGCAAACCGTTAACTTGTCCAATTTGGTTCAAGAAGCGGCGCTTGATTGGGCGCCGCGTGCGATTGCCCAAAATTTGGATTTCGGTGTGCATCGCATCGCCACGGATGTCTGCTTGAGCGCTGATCCGATGCGACTCAGGGAGATGCTCGATAACTTGATCGATAACGCCTTGCGCTATAGCGCAGAAGGCGGTCAGGTCAGCGTATCACTGCTTGCAGGTAGTTGGTTTTGCATTTTGGTGGAAGACAGTGCGCCGATTATTCAGGCAACAGAGCGCGATCGGATTTTTGAGCGCTTTTATCGGATTCCGGGTACTAGTCAGGATGGCAGTGGGCTAGGACTGGCGATTGTCAGGGATATTGCTTCGCTGCACGGTGCAAGCGTGGAAGTAAGGCCTCGTTCGACTGCAACAGGTAACTGCTTTGAGGTACGTTTCCCCATCAACCCGCAAGCATCCTCTTGAGCAAGGCCTAAACATTCATTTTTTGTTCATTTAAAGAAAAGATCCAAGTCATCTTCCGAATATGTTCAGTCTAAGTCTAAGGGCTAGGCTGTAAGCATTCATTGCAGGGAGATTAGTCGATGGACATGCTTTACACCTCGGCATTTTGGGTCGCACTCGCACAAATTATGGTGGTTAACATCATGCTGAGTGGCGACAACGCTGTTGTGATCGCGCTTGCTAGCCGATCCTTGCCCCCCAAGCAGCAAAAAATGGCAATTTTGTTTGGAAGTGGGGCAGCCATATTGCTGCGAATCGTACTTACCTTTTTTGCGGTCATGCTCATGGAGTTACCGTATTTGAAGCTTGTCGGTGGTCTTGCACTTTTATGGATTGCCGCGAGCATGCTGAATGCGGACAACGGCGAGGGTGAGCTTGAATCGCACTCGAACTTATGGGCCGCCGTCAGAACGATTCTGGTCGCCGACTTCATCATGAGTCTTGATAATGTGATTGGGGTTGCCGCTGCAGCCAAGGGAAACTATGTGCTGTTGGTCATCGGATTAGCGCTAAGTATCCCTCTGATTATTTATGGAAGTCAGATCATTCTTAAATTGATGGAGCGTTTCCCCTTGATTATTCTTGGTGGCGCTGCACTTTTGGGCTGGGTTGCCGGCGACATGATGATTGCCGACCATGTGCTTGAGCCATATATTGCTTCTCATAGTGCACTTGCGCATTGGCTCGCCCCGGCACTTTGCGCCGTCACTGTCGTGCTCATTGGTAAGTGGCTCGACAGGCGGTCGCTGGCAACACGTCGTGCTGCGCAAGCGCAAAACGCTTCTCCATTAGCTTTTGGCTCGGCAAGTGATGCAAACGGTACTGATTCCAACCGGGCTGGGTCTTGATCCCAACGCGCTTCACGGCCATCTGAAGCGCTTACATTCGTATGGTGGTGTGCGGGTGCTCTTGCTTTCTGTTCAGCCCCGATACAACGGACACGTTCGTATGTACTTGGGCGAGGCTTTGGTCAAAGCGGTGATCAGAAAGGATGCGGACCGCGAGTTTGCCCCCTGGCGGGGACTACTCGAAACCGCCGCGATTCCCTATTCGCAACACATAGAGCTTGGTGTTAAAACAGAGACGATCGTACGATTCGCGCAGCAGATTCACTGTCGACGAATCGTGCTTGGTAAAACGCCTCAACACTGGTTAAGGCGTATCCTTAGGGTCGCGCTTAAGGGCCGATTACTCGAGATTGCCAGGGCCTTAGGCATTCAACTTGATCTTTGCGACAAGGCGCATCCGCCGCTTGTCCAGCGAACTGGGCCTTTCAACGGATGCCTTCCAGGTAAGTTGCGCATCGCGCGATAATTGAAACGCACTCAATGACGGTCGCGGGAACGCTAACGTAGGCTTATCATTCTAAGAACTAGGTTTTAAAGTTCAGCTTAATTGGTCAAAGAACCAACACGTCGCCATTTGAGTGGCAAAACCCTAAAACATTGTTTGGAGAAACTCTGATGAAATTGCTCAAGAGAGGAGCCATCGCGCTTGCGCTGGCAGCAGGATTTGGCTACGCGTCAGTTGGTAGCGCGCAAGAAAAGCTTGAAACGCTTAAACAGTTTCGAGTTGCTACGACCGATCTGAATATTCCCACGGTGCCTCAGGATGGAAAAAAGGCGGCGAATATTCGCGAAAACCTCAAGCGGGTGAAACTTCCCCCAGGCTTTAAAATCGATCTTTTCGCGATTGTCCCCGATGCAAGACACATGGCAGTTGCACCGAGCACAAATATGCTTTTTGTCGGGACCCGTAAAACAACGGTTTGGGCTGTGACCGATCGTGATAGCGACGGTGTTGCAGATGAGGTTAAATCGTTTGCGCCATCGTTAAAGTTTTCCAATCCCAACGCGGTTTGCTGGACGCCGGATGGCTTTTTGCTTGTCGTCGAACATAACCGAGTATTGAATTTCCCGGCTGCCGAGTTTTTTTACGAGGGCCCGGATGTTG
>JALQWJ010000410.1 GCA_023258775.1 Burkholderiaceae bacterium
CGTCTTGGCCAGGCCGTGGGGCTGCGCAAGCACGCATCACTGCGGGAAAATCCTGATTAAGCCTAAGCGACCATGCCTTGTCCCTCATGAGTACGCGGCTACGTTTTTTAAGTGAACGGTGAAAGCGAAACTCATCACAAAAGAGCACCATGCGTGGGTCTGGACTCCACCATAAAACTGGCTGGCCTTCGCTGTACCATGGAAAGATGCCAGCCTCGTAGGCCTCAATAAGCCGCGGTGCGCTGAGGTCCATACCCGCGCAGAGCAAACCCGAAGGCTCATCGAGCGCATCAGCCGGATCAGGCAGTGCTTCGTTGGCGTGAACCCAGCGCAATCGCATCGTAGTGAAAGGTTGATCGTTCAAACATAGGATCGGTTTGCTGATCCTCCAGGAACCACTTTAGTGCCTTGTAAACCGTCCGAAATGCAATGTGGTCCCAAGGAATATCTTGAGCGCTATAAAGTTTTGCCTCAAGACTTTCCTCGCCAGGATCAAGATCGGGGCTCAACATTTCCGCACGATAAAACACATGAACTTGATTGACATGGGGCACGTCGATCATTGCAAAAGGTTTGAGTGCGGTGATCTTCGCACCGGCTTCCTCTCGGGTTTCTCTTTCTGCGCCTTGCTCAGTGGTTTCGTCGTTTTCCAGAAAACCGGCAGGTAAGGTCCAAAATCC
>JALQWJ010000411.1 GCA_023258775.1 Burkholderiaceae bacterium
GTCGGGCGTGTCGGGCGCGGCAGTGGAGCCGACCGTGGTGCTGGCGGTGGGCGCGATGTCGGACACGGCGTTGCGAGCTGCGTCGCGAATGGCCGGCTTCACCACGCCGTACCAGCCACCCACCACCACGGCGGCGGCGGTGGCGAGGGCGAGGAGTCGACCGAACAGACGCTCGGGCACCATCGGAGCCTGCACGAAGGTGGCCAGCGCGGTGGCGTCGGGGGCGCCGGCTTGGTCGGCGTCGATGCGGAACTGGATGCTGCGCGACTGACGCTGCCACTGCCGCTTCTTGGCCCGAACCTTGAGCCGCACCAAGGTGTTGCCGCCGGGTTCGACACCGGCAGCCGGAGGGTTGAAGTCGCCGTCGAGTCGGCCGGAGAGTTCGATGAAGTGGAGCCGACAGTTCGCCGGTGTATTGCCCCGGTTCTCGAGCATCAGGTCGTACACGGCGCGACGTCGCGAGCGCAGAGCGGGCTGCAGCACGTTGATGCGTCGGTCGAAGCTGTCGCCGATGATGAGCGATGTCTCGGCGGTGGTGAGATTGTCGGGGTCGCGCTGGGGGACGGCTCGCACCGACAGTGCCGTGGGGCCGGCAGCCGTGGACGCGAGCATCGGCGGCGACACCTCCACCTCGACCGTCTGCTGGGTGCCGCCGAAGAGGGTGAGGGTGGCCGGACG
>JALQWJ010000412.1 GCA_023258775.1 Burkholderiaceae bacterium
TCCAACAATCCAGACACCATGCGCCTTGAATTATTAAGGAAGAAACATGCCTGAGATGCCTATTGAGCAGGACTATGGCCGCTTCATTAGCGGTATGGCCGATGATGAGGTGCCCGTCGCTGATCTGTCAGCCGAGTTGCCCGATGAAACTGCTGAGATTGAGGAGCTTCCCGATGGCTCGGCAGTGGTTTACATGCCAAGCACTAAAGGGCCACTGGAAGATCCCGACTTTTACGAAAACTTAGCAGAAGTCATAGATCCCATCACGCTGGACGGCTTAGCATCACGCTACTTAAACCTGCTAAATAAGGACAAGACAGCACGCGAGGACCGCGATAAGCAGTACGAAGAGGGCATCAAGCGCACGGGTATGGGCAAAGACGCCCCTGGTGGCGCTACTTTCTTCGGTGCCAGCAAGGTAGTTCACCCGGTTATCGCTGAAGCTTGCGTGGATTTCGCCTCAAGGACCATCAAAGAGCTATTCCCACCTGATGGCCCGGTCAAAACCAAGATCTTGGGTGAGACTGACGAGGAGAAAACCAAGCGTGCAGAGCGCAAACGCGACTGGATGAACTGGCAGCTAACCGAGCAGATTGAAGAATTCCGCGATGAGCAAGAGCAACTGCTCACGCAACTACCACTCGGCGGCTCTCAGTACCTCAAACTGTACTGGGATG
>JALQWJ010000413.1 GCA_023258775.1 Burkholderiaceae bacterium
GTAATTAGAATTGCTAGAACTACGACAGATAAACCAATAAGAAGAAATTTAGACACATTTGCTTGAGAGCTTGACGCCATTTATTATATTACAGAATATTTTTTAACGTGAAAAAAAAGTAAATTATGAGCTATATAGATTTTCAAAATCATTTACAGCCAATGAATACGATTCGATACTTTTACATGTGGAAAATGCACTTTTTAATGATTCTACCTTTTCTGCAATTACAGACAATTTGCTTAAATATTCTGAGCACATATCACTCATATCATCAATTGTTGGTTCAACAATACCTTCTGATCCATCTGATCCATCTGATCCATCTGATCCATCTGACTCAGAATAGTTTTGATGACTGACTGAACATTCTGACTGAGCAATTTTTACAATTTCAACATTGCATATGACATCATTATCTTGATAGATAACATTCTTAAAATACAATGTCAAGTCATATAACATTTCAATGTCGATCTCTTCATCAATATCTGATACTACTCGTAGCACCCTACCGAACTTACCCTTGTAAACAAATGTACTGTTGAACACGAGGCTGTTATCAGTCTCTTCAATTTTTTCAACAAGCTCATCCTCTAACTGTGTGATTTGCTTGACAAGTTGCGAAGTCAGCTTAAGGTATACATAATAATTATCTACATGTACAATCTTTG
>JALQWJ010000414.1 GCA_023258775.1 Burkholderiaceae bacterium
CAATAAACTTTACTCTTTTGTTTATGAGGACAATCCTCACTCACTCAAAGGTACGCTTCATTTGGGCTTTAAAGTGGAAGGCCGATTGCGAAAGCACGCGCTCGATCCAAAGTCTGGAAGTCATCTGGATTTAATTCAAACCGGCCTCTTGGCAGAAGACGCTTTTACACCTCAGACCGAGAGACTGATGCGAAGACTATTGACCTCTTGAACTCGCCTCAAAGTCAAACGCGTCTAGAAGATGCGTAATTGGACATGGCTCATAAATGTGGCTACCAAGAACAAGTCTCACGATCCAGAGCAAGCATATGGTGCCCCCCCGCAGAGTCGAACTGCGCACCAACGGATTATGAGTTCTTTGGATTGAGTATTGATCGTTGTTGTTTTGAGTTGATTTCATAGACGTTTTACCTATGAGATTCAGAGGCTTGGGACTTCCATTGTTGATTCATGTTGCTTAAAATAGCATGAAACTGGCTACATGGTGGCTACATGACGGCTACATGGAGATGAACGATGGCAAGACCAAAAAATCAAGCACCTGTTGACCTTTCAATCCCCCATGATCTCATGGTGGGGATGATTGACCGAACGGCCTGTCCCATGGGCAAGCAGCAGGTTTTCCTTCGTGATGCAAAGTCCCCCGGCCTTCGTGTTCGTATCACGGCAGCA
>JALQWJ010000415.1 GCA_023258775.1 Burkholderiaceae bacterium
GATGCCTCGCGAATCCGCGAGTTGCTCGGACAGCTCGGATACGCCGCCGATCTGTCGCACGTGGAGCAGCGCTTGGTAGCGGTGGCGGAAAGTACCACCGACACCGTTCTTGTGGCGGAAGCTGCGGGGGCGGTAGTTGGGGTTGCTAGCCTGCACACCTTTGACCTTTTCCACCAGGCTGGTCGTATCGGGCGGATCACATCCTTTATAGTTGATGACTTGGTCCGAGGAGAGGGAGTAGGGAAGCTCTTGCTGGCAGCTGCGGATGATTTCTTCCGCAGCATGAGCTGCACAAGGGCCGAAGTCACGAGTGGCAATCATCGGCCCGCCGCACATGCCTTTTATGAGGCGAATGGATACGCACAGGATGAACGTCGGTTCTTGAAGCGGTACGCATCACTGTAGCTGGGATGCTCTTCAAACCGCCATCGCACTGCCCTTGCGCTTAAAGCCCGTTGGCCTCACTCAGCGCTCACCGTCTTGCGAGCCTATGCGCTACACCCTGACCCTTTGATGTTGCCCCCGCTTGAGTCCTTTGAGGATTGGTCCTGGCGTGTTCGCGATGCGCTTATTTGGCTCGGTCAGGAAGATCCCGTCACTGCGGTGCGCTTCGATAACGATGGGACGGGTGAAATTGCTCAAGCCTTTGAAGCCATTGCAGCCATGGCAAGC
>JALQWJ010000416.1 GCA_023258775.1 Burkholderiaceae bacterium
CACTGCTCGGTGGCAAAACGAATCCTATCTTTGGTCTTATCATCGGCGTCAACGAGCTCAGCGATTCGGGCCATAAACTCGGCGTTGAGCAAGTAGGCTGCTGCCGCCACTGCAAATGGCCCTTGTCGCCACGCGCTGTGGCTAAAGCGCTTATCGGCTGGGGAGTCGACCGAAGCAGGCCCGCTCATGAGCGCCTGGGCGCGTTCAAGGTACTCCCGCTGTAATCCACTAAGTGCCTGCGGATCAATGGTCCAAGAAGGAAGTGCTTGCCAGGGTTGCATCACCGAAGCCCAAGCCTGCTGAACTTCCTGAAATCCCATGCCTGTCGGTGTGCCGGGCTTGTCATGGGACGTGTCGGCTTCGGCGCTTGATCGGTTCTGATCTGATGATCGTGCTTTTGCTGCTGATTGCGCCTTGCCGCTGCTGCGCCTCGTTACCATGGCTCAACTCCTTATTAAAAGGTTCAATCATTCCGTTTGCCAAACTTCTTAGAACATTCGTACAAGTAGCGATACAGACGCTATCTCAAAACCCTTACGCTAGGCTTAAGCGCATCATGCGCGCAAGGCAATCGCCGTGGCAAAACGCCCACCACCGGACTGTCGTCGATGTGAAAAAAAACGCGCACGATCATGCCAGGTACACCAAAGTCCACCACCCACCGCTGTC
>JALQWJ010000417.1 GCA_023258775.1 Burkholderiaceae bacterium
GCAAAGCCATAGCGCAAACCTTCGAGCGCCATGATCTGGCTTGCAAGCACTGGGGCATGCATACCAAGGGCTATTGCGAGCACCGCAAGGCCTTTGGGATGGCGACGGCGCATTGTCACCGTGGCGAGCAAATAAGTGACCGCCGCTGCGATGGTGAGCCAGCCTTGCCAATGGTGCAAAAAAGAAAGTGGGGACGCCATAAACTTGCCATCAAACTTGCGAATCGGCACAGGGAGCCGGCCTGCGTTAAAGTGTAGAGCACTTCACTGGTCCAAATACGCAAGGCGCCGTTAAAGCATGCTTGAAAACCTATCTCAACGACTTGCCAAGGTTGTAAAGACGATCCGTGGTGAGGCCAGACTCACCGAATCCAACACCCAGGAGATGTTGCGTGAAATCCGCCTAGCGCTACTTGAGGCCGATGTCGCACTGAGTGTGGTGCGCGACTTTGTAGCCAAAGTCAAAGAGCGCGCCATGGGCCAGGAAGTCATGGCAAGTCTCACACCAGGTCAAGCCCTTGTCGGCGTGGTGCACGATGCATTAGTTGACTTGATGGGCGGCAAAGGCGATGCGGCCAAATTGAATTTGGCCACGCAGCCCCCTGCTGTGATTTTGCTTGTGGGCTTGCAAGGCGCAGGCAAAACAACCACCGCAGGCAAACTC
>JALQWJ010000418.1 GCA_023258775.1 Burkholderiaceae bacterium
CGCTTGATCCGCAGGGTAAGGTGGGTTTTGAGTTTGCGCCGCGTGTGGCGAAGTCCACCGAGACCAAGCCTCGAACTCGTGCTGCGAAAGCGACGACAAAGGCAAAGCCTTAAGCCGATAAAAGATCATCCGCCCGTAGAGTCCCGCGAGCAAAGCAACATCGGGGCTAAGTTGGGCATCGGCACCTTGCGAGGGATTCGCCTGCCGAGCGCTATTGATAGCTAATTCAAGTTGTTGTAAAGAAATCATATGCTTGTGGTTTATTTCCTCGTATTTACTTGAATTCTTCCCCGCGTTGCACAATCATCGCGTATGGCGATGGAATTTCTCAATCAAGGCGACCAAGCGAGTTTGCTCGCAAACACGAGTAACGAGCATGCCAGCTTGATGTTGAAACAGCCATTAGCCTGGTCCCCACTGGCTGAAAAGCAGGCAGTCAAGACAATCGTCCATCAGACGCCGAAACAAACCGGGCGCCCCTCTGAACCTGATTGGACCGTCTGGCTCGACAAAGTCCGCTGGGTTTTTGGTTATGGATCCCTCATTTGGAACCCAGAAATACCCGTTGTGCGTGGTTTACTTGCACGAGTCGACGGCTACCATCGTCGATTTTGCATCAGTTCGACCCGATACCGTGGCACACCCGAGCAACCAGGCGTGGT
>JALQWJ010000419.1 GCA_023258775.1 Burkholderiaceae bacterium
AGACGCTTGTAATCAACCTCTTCGACCATCATCACCTGCGAGAGCTGCCTTGAGACTTGCTCACAATCCTCGATGGTGATTCTTGCTTGCTTCTCAGCAGGCCAATCAATGAATACGCGAATCATGCCCCCGGAAAGCTCCACGTC
This sequence comes from Burkholderiaceae bacterium, assembly GCA_023258775.1. Lineage (GTDB taxonomy): Bacteria > Pseudomonadota > Gammaproteobacteria > Burkholderiales > Burkholderiaceae_E > UBA3064. The sequence continues at coordinate 147 of JALQWJ010000419.1, forward strand.
AACGAGCTCATACCCGAGTGGCACGACAGACTGTTCAATCAAGTTGAACAAATGCACGCTCACCGAACTTAAGACCTCCAAAAAGCAAACCATCGCCCCGCAAAAAGCAAACAACCGACTCGCACAATGCTCGAACGCTTGTAAGCCACAAAAATCGCTCGCAAAACAAACAAAAAAAAATGGGCTGCTGTCCAGCCCATTTCGTTATTGTTTTCCCGCGCCTCGCACCCTCGACCTTGGATCGAGACGACGCAAACAACCGGGAGTTTTATGAAACTTTTCAACAAGCCCCACGGAACACAGGCTTATGATTAGCCTGCGATTATAACCGTTTAATTTGCTTTTGACGTCGTTTTCAGCGATTTTCGTCGAGAACGTTGAGGTTTAGCACCGCCCCTTGCTCCACCGGGATAGTTAGCGCCACCGGGATGATTAGCGCCGCCTGTCTGGGTGCCCATACCTGACCCAGCCCCACCACCTTGCCCACCTCCCGGACCACGGCGCTTGGC
>JALQWJ010000041.1 GCA_023258775.1 Burkholderiaceae bacterium
TTAAACGCTGAGCGGGATCAACAATTCAGTTATCTAGGCTTGCAAACCCTTTATGATCGTTACTTTTTGCATATCGATGAGCGGCGAATCGAGTTACCCCAAGCGTTCTTCATGCGTGTTGCCATGGGGCTTGCGTTAAATGAGATCGATCGCGAGGCAAAAGCAATCAGCTTTTATGAATTGTTATCGAGTTTTGATTTCATGAGCAGTACCCCGACCTTGTTTAATTCAGGCACTCAGCGCTCCCAGCTATCGTCGTGCTACCTCACAACTGTGAGCGATGATCTGGACGGCATTTATGAAGCCATTAAAGAAAACGCCTTGCTTGCCAAGTACGCAGGCGGTCTCGGTAACGACTGGACGCCTGTGCGAGCCCTCGGCAGTCATATCAAGGGCACCAATGGTAAGAGTCAGGGCGTCGTACCGTTTTTGAAGGTTGTGAATGACACAGCAGTGGCCGTCAACCAAGGTGGTAAACGTAAAGGTGCGGTCTGTGCCTATTTGGAGACCTGGCATCTCGATATCGAAGAGTTCCTGGAGCTTCGCAAAAACACGGGTGATGATCGAAGGCGCACCCATGATATGAATACTGCCAACTGGATCCCTGACTTGTTCATGAAGCGGGTGATGGAAAACGCAAGCTGGACGCTTTTTTCGCCGGCTGACTGCGTCGATTTGCATGAGAAAGTCGGCAAAGATTTTGAACAAGCCTATATCGACTACGAAGCAAAAGCAGCGCGCGGCGAACTCAAACTCTTTAAAACAATCCAAGCGGTTCAGTTGTGGCGCAAGATGCTTTCAATGCTTTTTGAGACCGGTCATCCCTGGATCACCTTTAAAGACCCGTGCAATGTTCGTTCGCCGCAGCAGCATATCGGCGTTGTTCATAGTTCAAATTTATGTACCGAAATTACGCTCAATACCAACGACCATGAGATTGCAGTTTGCAATCTTGGATCGGTGAACCTTGTTGCCCACATGCGTGAAGTGCCTGGCGACTCTGGAAGCCGCTGGGAACTTGATCACGAGAAACTGCGCAACACCATCAATACCGCAATGCGTATGCTCGATAACGTGATCGACATCAACTACTACGCTGTTGGCAAGGCAAGACATTCGAACCTGAGACATCGCCCCGTCGGTTTGGGTATTATGGGTTTTCAAGACTGCTTGCATTTGATGCGTCTGCCGTATGCAAGCCAGGAAGCAGTCAGCTTTGCTGACCAATCGACCGAGGCGGTTTGCTATTACGCGTATTGGGCATCAACCGAGTTAGCCAATGAACGTGGCGCTTACTCAAGTTTTAAGGGGTCATTATGGGATCGCGGGATATTGCCTCACGACTCCCTCGATCTATTAGCCCAGGAACGCGGCAGCTATCTTGAGGTCGATCGAAGTCAAACCATGGACTGGTCTGCCTTGCGCCAAAGGATCTCGAGATTTGGCATGCGCAATTCAAATTGCGTCGCCATTGCACCGACTGCGACGATTTCAAACATCATTGGGGTGAGCGCCTGCATCGAACCAACGTTTCAAAATTTGTATGTGAAATCGAACCTCTCGGGCGAATTCACGGTCGTCAATGATTATCTAGTACGTGACCTTAAGCGGCTTGGGCTTTGGGATGAGGTGATGATTTCGGATTTGAAGTTCTTTGACGGCTCAACAGCTCGAATTGATCGTATTCCTGCCGAACTTCGTGCGATTTACGCAACCGCATTTGAGATCGACCCGAGTTGGTTGGTCGAGGCTGCGTCAAGGCGTCAGAAGTGGATCGATCAGGCACAGTCCTTGAATATTTACATGGCTGGTGCTTCGGGTAAACGGCTTCACGATACATACACCTTGGCGTGGTTACGCGGACTTAAAACAACCTATTACCTGCGTACCCTGGGCGCAACAAGCGCCGAGAAGTCGACGACCGATCGCTTGGGACAACTCAATGCGGTATCAGCCGATGGCGCTGGGATGCAAGCAGGATTTAGCTATTCGGCCAGTGCAACACTGAGTTCCTCACCATCAGCTGAAGCCCCTCAATTTTGTGCGATCGATGATCCAGAGTGCGAAGCTTGTCAGTAGGATGCTCGAAGCTTGTCAGTAGGATGCTGGAAGCCGGCCGTAAGCAGGCCAGAAGGATGGTAGAAAAATAATATCGGTACGTTAAATAGATCTGTTTTGATTGTTGTAAAGCGTTCACTTTTTGTTGCAGTGCTTTTGTTCAACGACTATGATCGGCTTGCTTTATTTCAATGCTTGTCGTGACTTGATGAAAAAACACTGTGTACGTATGGATTGAGTAAAGCGAGAGAAACCATGTTGTCTTGGGACGAACCAGAAATTTCAAATCATAAGCCGCAAAGCCTGCTGCCATTTGCATCAGGGGCGGCACCTTTGCCTGCGATGTCAACCGCTGGCTTGCGAATGTCGCAAGCCGCTGATACGCATGCCTTCAGGTCTGAGTCGAACGCCTTTGGATCTGAGCCAAAAGGCCTAAGGTCTGAAACTAATGAACTTGGGTCTTATAGCGTATCGGCCATGACCGATCGCAGGGTTAAGGTCGACGACAAGCGCATCATCAATGGCGCATCCGATGTCAACCAGCTCGTACCATTCAAATACAAATGGGCCTGGGAAAAATACCTTGCCACCTGCGCCAACCATTGGATGCCGCAAGAAATCAATATGAGTCGCGATATCGCGCTTTGGAAGTCGCCTCAAGGATTAACCGATGACGAACGTCGGTTGATTAAGCGAAACCTTGGTTTTTTTGTCACGGCAGATTCGCTTGCGGCAAACAACATCGTGCTTGGGACTTATCGTCACATCACCGCACCGGAATGCAGACAATTTTTGCTGCGACAAGCCTTTGAAGAGGCAATCCATACTCACGCCTACCAGTATATTGTTGAGTCGCTAGGCCTAGATGAGGGCGAGATCTTCAATGCTTATCATGAGGTGAAGTCGATCCGGGATAAAGATGAGTTTTTGATTCCTTTTATCGATACCCTCACAGATCCAAACTTTAAAACGGGAACGCTTCAAGCAGATCAGGATTTACTCAAATCACTGATTGTTTTCTCCTGTTTGATGGAAGGTCTTTTCTTTTACGTTGGTTTTGTTCAGATTCTTGCCCTTGGACGCCAAAACAAGATGACTGGTGCCGCGGAGCAGTATCAGTACATTCTTCGTGACGAATCGATGCACTGCAATTTTGGGATCGATCTGGTTAATACAATTAAACTTGAGAATCCACAGCTATGGACGCCAGGCTTTCGCGATGAAATCAAAAGCCTTTTTTTGCGTGCTGTAGATCTTGAATATGCCTATGCCGAGGACACAATGCCTCGTGGTGTGCTTGGTCTCAATGCATCGATGTTCAAAGGTTATTTGCGCTTTATTGCTAATCGTCGTGCGCAGCAAATCGGACTCGATGCGCTCTTTCCCCAGGAGGAGAATCCCTTTCCCTGGATGAGCGAGATGATCGATTTAAAAAAGGAAAGAAATTTCTTTGAAACCCGCGTGATCGAATACCAGACCGGAGGTGCCCTCAGTTGGGACTAAATCCGACGATCTGGTCGATGCGCTCGGTTTTATCTTGTCCTGCCAACTGCCGTTTGCAAGGACAGTGTGCCGAATTCACCGGTGCAACCCGCCAAGAGGTTTGCACCGGTGAGTAGGCTCGATTCGGGGGGATTGACTGATTGCTATCAGCTTTGCCGCTTGAGCCGAGACTTTCATCGTCGTGACCAATGAACAAGGAGTCCCACCATGGCAACCGCCAAGAAATCCACCGCTAAGCCCGCGGCGAAAAAAGCGGCCGCGAAGGCTGCAAAGCCGGCTGTAAAGACAGCAAAAGCAGCCGCGAAGAAAGCCATTGCAAAGCCTACTCCAACGCCTGAAGTAGTCAAAGCTGCCAAAGCACCCTCAAAGAAGGCTGCCGCAAGCATAGCGAAGCCAGCGTCGGCAAAAGCGAGCGCAAGTAAAGCGAGCGCAACGAAGGTGAGCGCAACGAAGGCAAGTGAAGTCAAGGCAAGCGCAAGCAAAGCGCCTAAAGCTGTTAAGCCAGCCGCAAAGAAGGCGGCCGCAAAGCCAGCAGCAGTGCCAAAACCAAAGGCAGCCAAGCCCGCTGCAAAAAAAGCAGATGGCGCGAAGGCAAGTGCGAAGCCTGCTGCAAAGAAATCAGCCAAGGCCCCCGCGAAAGCAGCTGCAAAAAAGGCGGCACCCGCCTGGCCTTTTCCAACTGGCGATAAGCCCTAAGCTAAGTCCAAAAAAGCAAACCCTAAAAAGACAAGGCCTCAGACCTTGAGGCTTGAGACCTTGTCAACGGGTTTTATTCGTATAGCACTGCTGGTTCATCCTGCCAATGTTGCAGGCATTGGGCACTTGAAGTGTTCTACCCAGCGTTTGCTCAAGGCTTCGGGAAATACGGGATGATTTTGCGCCCCCGCATGCTCGACTTTGATAGCGCCTAAAATCGTCCCGAGACGGATCGCATCTTCCCAGTCACAGCCTTTCGATAAGGCGTAAAGCGCTGCTCCTCGAAACGCATCGCCACAGCCAGTTGGGTCAAGCACTTGCATGGCAGGCGCAGCAACAATATCGATGGTATGGGTTGGCAAGACCAAACGGCTGCCTTCTGCCCCACGGGTAATGACAAGCGCCTGTAGGCCCTTTGCGAGTTCGACTTCATTCAAGCCTGTCTTTTGCATAAGCATCGAGGCCTCGTAGTCGTTCACGATCAAGGCATCAGCGATATCGATCAGTCCCCGAAGCTCCTCGCCCGAAAACATCGGCAAACCCTGCCCAGGATCGAAGATGAAGGGTACCCCAGCCTGAGCAAAAGCAGCAGCGTGCGCGAGCATGGCCTGTTTGCCATTGGGAGCAACAATGCCCCAGGCACATGATCCACAGTCAGCGATTACCCGCTGCAGGTCGAGTTGATGCGCCATATTCATGGCGCCTGGGTGAAAGGCCGTGATCTGATTGGCTTCAGTATCTGTGGTGATAAAAGCTTGAGCGCTATAACAATCTTCAAGTTCAGTGACTGATTCGAGATCGATGCCGTAGGAGGCCAGTCGTTTCAAGTAATCTTTGGCATCGTGGCCCACGCTACCGATAAGCCTAGCCCAACCGCCGAGCTTTGCAAGCGTGTAGGCAATATTGGCTGCACAGCCACCATCTTGCCTTTGAAGTTTCGGCGTTAAAAATGCAACATTTAACATATGAATTCGATCGGCCAGAATGTGATCTCGAAACTTGCCATCAAAAAGCAAGATAAAGTCAAAAGCGATTGAACCGCTGATCAGTACGGCCTTGCCGGTTCGGTTCGCTTTTACTTGCTGGTTGCTGGATGCATCTTGATTCTTTTGATCTGGATTCATGATTGCTAGGCCTTTTGTTGATCGAATACGCTGCGTGAGTGCTGCATTGCTGAGGCAGGAGGGTTATCGCAAGTCGCACCTGGGCATGCGCTTGATACTAGCCTTGGCCGACCAGGACACTCCAGCCCTCAAGTTCTCGCCATGCGCTTAAACGGATCTTGGTGTAATAACTTGCCACGTCCTCGACCTGACGCGTCAAAAGCCCTGCGAGGACTAGATAGCCACCGGGTTTAACCAGGGCTTCAAGGCTTGGTGCAAGCAACTTCAAAGGCGCAGCAAGAATATTGGCAAGCACGATATCAGCAGGTGCAAGGCCCTTGTGGCCAGTTAAGTGGGTTTTGAGATCGACCTGATTGCGCGTTGCGTTATCGCGGGTGGCGATCAGCGCTTGTGGGTCGATATCGATCGCTTCAATCGAAGACGCACCTAAGAGGCCGGCAGCGATGGCAAGAATGCCCGAACCGCAACCATAGTCAATCACGCTTTCACGACCGCGCAGATTCGCATCAAGCCAGTGTAGGCAAAGCGCAGTTGTTGGATGCGATCCTGTACCAAAGGCGAGTCCTGGATCAAGTACAAGACGTTTGCGATTTGCGTGAACCGCATGGTTCGGTTCCCAGCTTGGTGATATCAGTAAGCGCTTGCCAATTTCGATGGCTTGAAACTGCGCTTGAGTTAGACGTACCCAATCCTGATCTTCGAGCGCTTTGAGTTGCCAAGGGCTTGCGAGCGTGATCTCAGAGGCCTGACAGGCTTGAGCCAAGATTGCTAAGGCCTGATCCTGCACTTGATGAGGGCTTGATTCAAACAAGGCGGTAATTCGTGTTTGCGCCCAGATACGCGGATGCTCGTCCTCAAGCCCAGGTTCAGCGAAGATCGCTTGTTCAGCATCGGTATCAGCCTGCGCGTCGTCGGCCTGAACGCATACGGCGCCAGCCTCAAGCAAGTGCTCACTGAGTGGTTCGGCTTGTGTTGCTGGCAGTACTAAGGAGAGTTCAAACCATTGCAGGGCGTGTGGGTCGAGACCCTTTTCAGGACTGGGGGCGTTGCGCAAGTTTTTGTTCCAAATAATGAATTGATGTACCGCCTTGCATGAAGCGGGCATCTGCGAGCAATTCACGGTGCAAGGCTAAGTTGGTCTGTATGCCTTCAACCGCCATCTCAGAAAGCGCGATACGCATACGCGCCATTGCCTGCTCGCGGGTATCGCCATAGGTAATCACCTTGGCGATCATTGAGTCGTAATGGGGAGGCACCAAATAATTGGTGTAAGCATGCGAATCCACCCGAACGCCAAGACCTCCTGGAGGATGCCAATGGCTAATGCGGCCTGGTGAGGGGGTAAAGCGAAAGGGATCTTCGGCGTTAATACGGCATTCAATCGCATGACCTTTGAGCACGATGTCCCTTTGCCTGAACAAAAGCTTTTGGCCAGCAGCAACACGAATCTGCTGTTGAACGATATCGATGCCGGTGATCATTTCGGTGACGGGATGTTCAACCTGTACGCGTGTATTCATTTCGATGAAGTAAAACTCATCGTTCTCAAACAAGAACTCGAAGGTTCCAGCGCCGCGGTAGCCAATTTTCTTGGCTGCATCTGCACATCGTGTGCCAATGCGCTCGATCAATTTTCGCGGGATACCGGGTGCAGGTCCTTCTTCAATGACTTTTTGGTGTCGACGTTGCATCGAGCAATCGCGTTCGCCCAGATAAACCACATTACCCTGGCCATCAGCGAGGATTTGTATCTCGATATGCCGCGGCTGCTCGAGGAACTTCTCCATGTAAACGCTTGAATTGTTAAAGGCCGCAGCTGCTTCGCTTCGCGTCATGGTGACCGCATTGATTAAAGCAGCTTCGGTGTGGACGACCCGCATGCCGCGACCCCCGCCGCCGCCTGCTGCCTTGATGATGACCGGGTAGCTAATTTGTCGTGCAATGCGAACAATTTCCTTAGGGTCCTCAGGCAGGGCGCCTTCGGATCCCGGCACTACAGGAACTCCAGCCGACTTCATCGCCTGTTTGGCGCTAACCTTGTCGCCCATGATGCGGATTGACTCTGGTTTTGGCCCAATAAACACAAACCCGGAGCGTTCAACCCGTTCCGCGAAGTCGGCGTTTTCCGACAAAAAACCATAGCCAGGATGAATTGCCTCGGAGTCAGTAACCTCTGCTGCCGAAATAATTGCCGGAATATTGAGGTAGCTTTCTCGTGATGGTGCAGGACCAATGCACACCGACTCATCGGCCAATTTGACGTACTTCGCTTCGGTATCGGCTTCGGAATGAACAACAACCGTTCGTATACCCAACTCTCGGCAGGCGCGCTGAATGCGTAACGCGATTTCGCCACGATTAGCAATTAGTATTTTTTCAAACATCGCTCACTCTGAAGGGCTTGGCCGATTGCTTGTTGCTGTATCAGCAAGACGTTGACTTACTCGATCACGAACAAGGGTTGGCCGTACTCAACGGGTTGGCCGTTTTCAACCAGAATTTGGCTTACGGTGCCTGCTTTACCCGCTTCAATTTCATTGAGAAGCTTCATGGCTTCGATAAGACAAAGTATGTCTTGCTCATTGACCTTGCTGCCGATCTGCACAAAAGGATCGGCACCCGGTTGGGATGCGCGATAAAACGTACCAACCATGGGCGACTTGACGATGTGGCCGTTCGGTTTGGCTTCGCTGCCCGCCGAGTCAGCCGCGCCCTGGGCTGGATTTTGAAGCGCTGCCTGATGGGTGATTTGCGCGCCCGGCATGCTTGGCATCGCCATGGGCGCTTGCATCTGGAGCGCTTGCATTGAGGCAAGGGTATTCATTTGCGGCAAGCTCAGCCCGGGCTGAGCTTTGACAATCCGTACTTTGCCTTCGTTTTCGGTGATTTCTAGCTCTGAAATATCCGATTCCGAGACCAGATCAATGAGCGATTTAATTTTTCTCAAGTCCATCAATGTTTCCTTGATGCTTTGGCAACTAAAGGCCAAACTTCAGCGGTCAGCTCCGAATTCACGCCAGAACGCGCTGTCATGAATCACGCCTGCAAACGCCGTGCTGCGGCTTGTAAGGCAAGCTCGTAGCCCTGCGAGCCAAGCCCGACAATACTTCCCACGGCAAGATCGGAAAAATACGAATGATGCCTAAAGGCTTCCCGCTGGTGGATATTGCTGATGTGTACTTCGATAAAGGGAATTGCCACGGCTGCAAGCGCATCACGTAGCGCGACCGAACTGTGTGTGAAACCTGCCGGATTAATCAGGATAAAACCCACCGAAGCACTTCGAGCCTGGTGAATACGGTCAATCAGCGCGCCTTCGTGATTGCTTTGAAAGGCTTCAAGCTTGATCCCCATCGCTTGAGCGGCAACATGCAGTCGCTCATGAATATCAGCAAGTGTCTCGTTGCCGTAAATTCCCGGTTCCCGAAGCCCAAGCAAGTTGAGATTTGGTCCTTGAATAAGCAGGACCGTTTTTGCAAATGCGGCTTGTTGCGAATCCATTTACAAAGCTGCCCGAACCTGGTCACGCAAGGCATCAATCCGGACTTTTCCGACAATTGTCTTCATCATGCTGCCATCTTGCCCGATGATGACCGTATAAGGCAACAAGCCCTTCTCATTGCCGAATAAGCGCGCGAGTTCGTTTCCAGTCGTGCCACCGAGCAAAAGCGGATAGCTGACTGGCGATTTTGCGGCGAATTGCCGTATGTTAGAGGGTGAATCAATACCGATACCGATAATTTTTACCCGGTCGGGTGAGGATGACTGAAATTCCTTGTGCAGCGCGTCGAGCTCGGGCATCTCCTCAACGCAGGGCGGACACCAGGTTGCCCAAAAGTTAACCACGATGACTTTGCCACGAAGACTAGACAATTCAAGCGGGCTGTTATCAGCGCTTTCAAAACGTTGAGAAAAGAAGGTTTGGCTTGCATGGTTGGCCACCGGGCGAGCGCTGTAATAACGGCTCGCAAACCAGGCGCCTGCTGCGGTGATGACAAAGGCCAGAGCCAATAGACCGAGCATGCGGGCGAGTAAACGTTTGCCCTGAGTTTCTGAAGACGTCATGGCGGGCGATCTTATACGAAAGGTTAGCCCTCGTCAGCAAGGCCAGATTGCGTAGTGGCTATTGTTTTTTCACCAAGGAAGGTGATTGTGTCGCAAGCTTTGCCTCAAGCGCTCGTAGATCCCCGCGTTCAATGACCGACTGACCGCCAATTTGGCTTGGCTGCAATGCTCCGCGAAAATCGTTGGGACGATATATGGCGATCATGATCGCTTCTTGCTGCCAGTGAACACCAAGCGCCTCGATCGGTTTTCCTGTTCTGAAATGACGCAACTCAAGCGGCTCAGGGTTAAGGCCAAGGTCGAGCAATTGAAAATGCAATTGTTTTTCATCGTCGGGGAAAGCTTGCAAATGGATTGGCGCATCCACGCTTGCGATGCCCTTCCAAACCGCGCCAGTTGCAAGAATCGGCGTTGGTAGGATCTTGCGCATCATGGCGATGGCAACTTCCCGCATG
>JALQWJ010000420.1 GCA_023258775.1 Burkholderiaceae bacterium
CATGCGCTCGCGCGTTCCCTGACGTATCCTGACTCTGGGCCCATTACGTCAGCATTTGAATACGCTATCAATTTATACCGCCATTTGTATATTATTAGACTTGTTTATTCCAGGATAGATGACATAATAGAAGTAGGGTTAAAGTGATATAATATAGTGAAACAATCGAGGTTAGGGTTAGGGTTAGGGTTAGGATTGGGATTATGAGTAGGGTTATAGTGAAACAATCAAGGTTAGGGTTAGGGTTAGGGTTAGGGTTAGGGTTAGGGTTAGGATTGGGATTATGAGTAGGGTTATAGTGAAACAATCGAGGTTAGGGTTAGGGTTAGGGTTAGGATTGGGATTAGGGTTAGGGTTATAGTGAAACAATCGAGGTTAGGGTTAGGGTTAGGGTTAGGGTTAGGGCTATGGCGAAGTGCACTGCGGTTAGGGTTAGGGTTAGGGTTAATCTGAGGGTTTAGGCTAGGTGCTTTTCCCGGGATAAAAAAAATAAAAAAGAGAGACCCGGATAGCAGGGATTGGTTGGGGTAGGAAGCGACGGATGGCGAATACTGGTTGGATAAAAAAATAAAAAAGAGAGGCCCGGATAGCAGGGATTGGTTGGGGTAGGAAGCGACGGATGGCGAATACTGGTTGGATAAAAAAAATAAA
>JALQWJ010000421.1 GCA_023258775.1 Burkholderiaceae bacterium
TGTCTTACCGTGGTCGATGTGACCAATGGTTCCGATGTTGACGTGTGGTTTGGTTCTCTCGAACTTTGCCTTTGCCACTTTGGTTCCTCTTTCCTGTTTAGTGCTTTGTTTTTACTTTTAGGTTATTAGGGTCGTGCTTGTTACTACTTATTAGGGATTATTCGCCGCGTACTTTCGCAATGATTTCCTTCGAAACTGCTGCAGGAACTTCTGCATAAGAATCGAACTCCATTGAGTAGCTTGCGCGGCCTTGTGTTCTGCTTCGAAGATCGCCGACATAGCCGAACATCTCCGAAAGTGGAACTAGCGCCCTAACAACGCGGGCACCTGACCGCTCATCCATGGCCTGGATTTGGCCACGACGACTGTTGAGATCGCCGATGACATCACCCATGAAGTCTTCAGGGGTAACAACTTCGACTTTCATCACTGGTTCGAGAATTGCAGGATCAGCAAGCTTTGCTGCTTCCTTAAATGCTGCGATACCAGCCACCTTGAATGCGAGTTCAGATGAGTCAACATCGTGATACGCGCCGTCAAGAAGAGTTACTCGTACATCTGTAAGTGGGTAGCCAGCAAGTGGTCCTGCTGTCATACCTTCTTGGCAACCAGCGTCTACTGAAGGGATGTACTCCTT
>JALQWJ010000422.1 GCA_023258775.1 Burkholderiaceae bacterium
TGTGACTGTCAAAGATGCCATGGTGCTCATGGAAGATAAACACATCCATTCGCTGCTGGTCTATCAGGCTGAACGCTTGGTTGGGATTATTTCTGCCAGTGACTACTCCAAAAAAGTTCTCGCCAACGGCCTTGATGACCAGTCGACCAAGGTCGAAGACATCATGTCCAGGCATGTGTCGACGATTTCGCCAGAGGCGACCATCATGGAGTCGATGCGCGTGATGGCTGCTCATGGTTTCCACCACTTGCCAGTGGAAGAGGACGGCAAAATCGTTGGCATGGTGTCATGGTCTGACATCATGCATTTGATGCTCAATTGACTAGCGTCAATCACAGCACTTTCGTGCGCTAAAGCGCCATGTGATTTAGTGCCCTAGACCTTGACTCGAAACTCGGTCAATTCATGCTTTGACCAATGAATGCCTACGCCTTCTTCGACTTTAAGCCAGTGGCTGGCATCGGAGTCGAGAGGCTCTGATGCGATTACGCCAAGGTATTGCTCGCTGGCTGAATGAGCGCGCGTATGGGGCTTTCCGTAGTACAAGCTTGGCGACTGATTGTCGCTTGAGCAACGCAAGGCCCAAATCGATGAGCCATCGGTAACAGCCAGTGATACCCGCAAGGGCTCGGTGG
>JALQWJ010000423.1 GCA_023258775.1 Burkholderiaceae bacterium
TCAGGAACTGCCTGGGTAGGTCGTTGATCTGTTGCCGGCGCAGCTTCCAAAACTTGCGACGTTTGCCCTACCCGCTCGGCACTCGACGACTGCGATGTCGCTACACTGAGCCGCATGATCAAGCTACCCTCCGAGACCTTATCGCCGAGCTTAACGAGAATCTCCTCAATAACACCTTCTTCGGGTGAGGGAATCTCCATCGAAGCCTTATCGCTCTCGACGGTAATCAAGGACTGCTCGTGTTTAACATGGTCACCTTTGGCGACCAAGACTTCGATCACGCCAACTTCGCTAAAGTCGCCAATATTAGGTAGTTTTATATCGACTGTTGCCATGTCGGTATCTTTATTAGAGCGTTACACGTCGAAAATCACTGAGCAATGAACCCAGGTAGCTTATAAAGCGCGCCGCAGCAGCACCGTCAATCACGCGGTGATCATAAGACAGCGAAAGCGGAAGCATCAGCCTAGGCTCAAAGTTTGACTTCCCGGTGTGCCACTGAGGCTTTAGCTGCCCTCGCCCAACGCCCAGTATAGCCACTTCGGGCGCATTAATAATTGGTGTAAAAAAGCTTCCACCGATTCCGCCAAGTGATGAAATCGAGATCGATCCACCTTGCATATCAGCCGGAGAA
>JALQWJ010000424.1 GCA_023258775.1 Burkholderiaceae bacterium
TGACCTAATTCAAGGACACGCAAGCCAGCCAGTGGAAGCTTCGAAGCTTTTGCGTCATGGTTCATCGGAGCAGCGTTTGGGCTTGAATGCGACATACTTATGGTTTCCCTATGCGACATTGGATAATTCAAATGGTGGCAAAGCAAAGTCTGACACCGGAATGACGGCTAAAGCGATGAGTGTTACACCTGCAGACCCAAACCTTGTCCCAAAAGCTTCAAAAATGCCCCTACCCAGCATCTCCACTTGTGGGGATCAATGGATGATGGTTGATTGGCACGACCATCCAAAGGCAAATCAAGCAGCACGTAGTTTGGCGGCACTTTTGCGGCAAGAGCCGCAGGCCTTTTGCGATGAAGTCGTCGCTGGCGTGCGCACGCTGGCGATGCGGCTCCCAGAAACAAGAGGCTTACAAAACCCGAATCAGGCAGCCTCATGGCGCGAGCAAGCGCAGGCATGGCTTAGCGAGAAGGCAAAAGAGGCTTTGTGCTGGCCAGCAGCCGAGGGGCGATTACAAGTTCTGCCGGCTTGCTATGAACCACCGCTTGCCCCAGATCTAGTCTTTGTCGCTGAGCGTTGCGGTTTGTCAGTGAGTGATGTGATCCGGCATCACTTGGAAAGCGAGCTTGT
>JALQWJ010000425.1 GCA_023258775.1 Burkholderiaceae bacterium
TACTCATCACACCAGCGTCGCAACACCAGATGTAATGGCACGGTACAAGGAGCTTAAGAACCACACAGAAAACTGGAGTTAGACGGTAACGCGAACACCCTTACCGACAATAACAATTCCACCTTCGCTGACGGTGAAACGTTGGCGATCCCGTTCTAAATCAACACCGATCTGTGCACCTGGATCTACAACCACGCTCTTGTCCAGGATAGCTTTGCGAATTATCGCTTTCTCACCGATACGAACATTAGGCATCAATACGGCGCCTTCGACGATTGCTGCTTTACCAACTGAAACATCGTAAGAAACAACAGAACCATGCAGGATTCCACCAGAGACAATTGAGCCCGCACCAACGATTGAATCATGGGCAGCTCCGCCCTCGCTGAACTTGGCAGGAGGCAATGATGGTGGATTGGTAAGCAAAGGCCATTCACGGTTATATAAATTAAAGATTGGGTGAACAGAGACAAGGTCCATATGTGCGTCGTAATACGCATCAATTGAACCCACATCACGCCAGTAACCCTTATCGCGCTCTGTTTCTCCAGGCACAACATTGTTAGCAAAGTCGTAGACCATCGCCTGACCTTGTGAAGTTAGGTAAGGAATGATGTT
>JALQWJ010000426.1 GCA_023258775.1 Burkholderiaceae bacterium
GCTTTCGTGGCCTTTACATTTTCAAGCCTAATGGGTTTGGGCTTTTGGTTGTCCTTGCCTTTAAGTCTGATCGTCATGGCATTATTTGGAGCCTTATTCGATCGTCTATTGTTGCGGCCCATCATTGGCATGCCAACTTTCTCGGCTGTGATGGTGACCTTAGCAGCTGGTTTTGCCATGCGTGGCATCGCATCCATGGTGCCGGGTTGGGGAACCGACACCCACTCGCTTAAAGCACCTTGGTCGGATGAAGTTATCCGAGTTGCGGGGATCGTTGTTTCGACCGATCACCTCGCCATCTTGCTGATTACTGCACTCCTATGTGCTTTGTTATATGTATTTTTCAAAGGAACAAGAATCGGCATTGCCATGCAGGCTGCCTCGCAAAATCAGCTGGCAGCTTATTACATGGGCATACCTGTTCGTCGGATCAACAGCCTCATCTGGTCGATCGCCGCAGCCGTCGCCGGACTTGCTGCCGTGCTGCTTGCACCGATTACCTTTGTGCACAACAACATGGGGTTTATCGGCATTAAGGCATTCCCGGCTGCTGTCGTTGGAGGTTTTGGATCGATCCCTGGTGCAATTGTGGGAGGACTTGTGATTGGCTG
>JALQWJ010000427.1:0-247 GCA_023258775.1 Burkholderiaceae bacterium
CGTGTACGCCTTCAAAATTCCGATAACGCGAGTGATCTTTGTGGGACCAATTCCAGAACCAGCACAAGCACCACCAGCTGTTGGATTACTTGATGTGACAAAGGGATAAGTACCGTGATCAACGTCGAGCAACGTTCCCTGCGAACCTTCGAGCAAGACAACCTTTCCAGCTTCGAGCGCTTGATTAAGCAAGAGTGATGTATCGGTGACATACGGACGCAAGATCTCTGCGTACTCCAAATACTCA
>JALQWJ010000427.1:257-606 GCA_023258775.1 Burkholderiaceae bacterium
ACAATCTGTTGTACTTCCATACCTTTGCGGTTGAAAACTTTAATGAGTACTTGGTTCTTATCGCGAAGTGCTGCTTCGATTTTCTGCTCCAAGATGCTGGGATCGAAGAGATCCTGTACGCGAATACCAATGCGATTTATTTTGTCGGCGTATGCCGGACCAATGCCGCGACCAGTAGTGCCGATCTTGTTATTTCCAAGGAAGCGTTCGGTCACTTTGTCGATGGTGCGGTGATAAGGCGTGATGAGATGCGCGTTTGCACTAATAACCAGTTTCGAAGTATTGATACCGCGTTCGTTCAAACCTTTAATTTCTTGAAGCAAGACACCTGGATCGATGACCACGCCAT
>JALQWJ010000428.1 GCA_023258775.1 Burkholderiaceae bacterium
GCTCTGTAACAGCTGATCCGGCCTCGGGTTCGCTCATACCGACCGAAATGAGTGCTTCACCAGCGAGAATCGGTTTTAAGTAGCGCTCTTTTTGCCATGGGCTACCGTAGGCTGCAAAAACCCGTACGGGCCCAAAATTGCCTGCCTGGATAACATCGGCTGAGCGAGGGCAGGCCGAAGCCACGGCTTGAATCGCAATGACTGCATCCATCAAACTACCGCCTTGGCCACCGTCCGATTCGGGCAAACATAGGCCCATCAAACCCATATCGGCCATTTTCCTTGACACATCCCAAGGGTAGATGGGATCGTGGGCGCGCTCGAGCGCACCTGCAGCGAGTTCATCGCGGGCAAACCGTAATACGGTATCCTGGAATTGCTGTTGCTCTTCTCGAAGTTCAAAGTGCATGTGATTCGTCCTTTGCCGAAAGCGTGCAGCGTCATAGTAAATTGTGCACCTTGCGCAATTGGGCAATGGCCTTCCGATATGCGCGCAAGGCGAGGATATGCGCGCAAGGCTAAGGATATGCGCGCAAGGCTATGGATATGCGCGTAAGGCTATGGATATGCGCGCAAGGCTGTGAGTTGGGCCCAAGGTG
>JALQWJ010000429.1 GCA_023258775.1 Burkholderiaceae bacterium
CGTGAAAAACAATGTGCTCGGGGATTTTTTTATCGGGGCCCACGCCGCTGTCAGTGGCCTGCCGGTATTAACCCGAGATACTCGGCGTTATAAGAATTATTTTCCGAGCGTCAGATTGGTGGCACCGGATTGATTTTTGGCAAGAACTAAAAGAAATGAAACCCCGATGCCAACACTAAATTGGATCGGCAAAGAAGCCGTCGTTAAACATCACAAGGACGTCCCGTTCCGCCTGCTGGAGCCGGTGGCCGATCTTTCCTGCGGCTCTACCGATTCGGGCAATCTCATCGTGCAGGGCGACAACCTGCACGCGCTCAAGGCCTTGCTGCCTCGCTACGCTGGGCAAGTGAAGTGCATCTACATCGACCCGTGTGCTGGCGCATCGGCGAATGACAGTTTGGCAATCGTCGGCCGAATTGCAGCGCGCGAGATCCGAGGCGAGTTGTCGTGGATCGAATCCAACCGTGCGTGGCTGCACCAAGAATGGCGAAGGTTGAACCCATGAGTGATTTTTTCCACCCCAAGCTGCTGGCTGTTGAGGCCTTGGCGCCTTATCGGCTACGCACGACCTGGAGCACAGGCGAGGTGCTTGATGTCG
>JALQWJ010000042.1 GCA_023258775.1 Burkholderiaceae bacterium
TCGGGATCCTTATCGCCATTGAGCATGATGGTATTGGTCATCCTGGGCATCGGGAGATGGGCAAAGGATTCGCGACGCCCATTGCCGGTCGGCGCTACCTTCATCAGCCGTGCATTAAGCCGGTCTTGCAAATAGCCCTTTAAGACGCCGTCCTCAATCAAGACGGTACGACGGGTTTGCTCGCCCTCGTCGTCGATATTGAGCGAACCGCGCCTGTAGGCAATCGTACCGTCATCAACCACGGTCACGCCTTTTGCTGCAACACGCTCGCCGATCCGACCCGAAAACACCGATGAGCCCTTACGATTGAAGTCCCCCTCAAGGCCATGGCCCACCGCTTCATGGAGCAAAATCCCAGGCCAGCCCGAGCCGAGCACCACGGTCATCTGCCCTGCTGGCGCAGGCCTTGCCTCAAGATTGAGCAGGGCCTGATCAACCGCCTTATCGACATGGGCAAAGGCTTGTGCTTCGGTAAAGTAGTCGAGGTTAAAACGACCGCCGCCACCGCTATAGCCTTGCTCACGGCGCCCTTTTTGCTCAACGATGACGCTCACCGACAAGCGAATCAGTGGCCGAACATCGGCAGCCATGGTGCCATCGAGCCGCGCTACCAGCATCACATCCCATTCGGCGGCGAGCGAAGCCATCACCTGGCGAATTCGCGGATCGCGGGCTCGTGCATAAGCCTCTATTTTTTGTAGCAAAGCGACTTTATCGTCTGCGGACATCGCAGCAATCGGATCGGCAACGCCATAGTGCTGCGCGATCTTGGCGCGCTTCATTTTCGGCTTGAGCCTTGCTTGACCGCCACCCTGACGGGCGATACTTCGCGTGGCTCGTGCAGCGTCCATCAGGATCGCCTCGCTAATGCCATCGGAGTATGAAAATGCGCTTTTCTCGCCTTGGACCGCCCTTACGCCAAGGCCTTGATCAATCGAAAAACTTCCTGATTTCACAATGCCCTCGTCAAGACTCCAGGCCTCGCTTCGGGTGTACTGGAAATAAAGATCAGCATCATCCACCCGGTGCTCGGCAATACAAGCCAGGGCTCGCACCAAGTCGGACTGCTTCAAGCTCGCTGGTTCGAGCAGGGTACTTTGTGCAAGAGCAAGCCTTTGCACCATTGGGTCAATCATGTTCATGCTTCTGGTACCTTGTTAGTAATACTTCCCTCGAAGCACTTGCCTGAGGGCGCTAAGCTTTGATGTCGCTTACAACACTCGATGCGCTAAGGCCGGTAGCATACCTCTGACCTGCGCGATACGCTCACGCTCAAGGCTGGCAAAAACCACCGCCTCTGCCTCGGCCTGTTGCGCCATGACTTCTCCCCAGGGATCAATCACCATACTGTGTCCCCAGGTCCGACGCCCATTGGGATGCTCACCGCCCTGGGCTGCTGCGAGCACATAACACTGGTTTTCAATGGCGCGTGCCCGCAGCAAAATCTCCCAATGAGCTAGGCCCGTTGTGTAGGTGAATGCCGAAGGGACAAGCAGCGCATCCGCAGGTGCAAGCCGCCGATAAAGCTCGGGAAAACGTAAGTCATAGCAAATGCTCATGCCAAAGCGCCACTGACCGATATCGCAAAGCACCGGACTTGATCCAGGCTCGATCGTATCGGATTCATTAAATCGCTCGCTACCCTTCTGAAAGCCGAACAAATGGATTTTGTCGTATCGCGCTCGGACCTGTCCAAGCGGATCAATCATGAGCTGGCTATTTCGGACCCGTCGAGGATCCTGGCACTGTATGGGGATGGTGCCGCCCGCAAGCCAGATTTTGTAGCGCTTTGCCACATCGACTAGAAATTGCTGAATTGGCCCCTCACCCCAAGGTTCACGCAACCCAACTTTGTCAGTGTCGCGACGCCCAAGCAGACAGAAATATTCGGGCAGACTGACAAGTTGAGCGTCCCTTGATGCCGCTTCCTCGATCAGTGCCTCCGCTCGCCTCAGGTTATGGTCAAGATCAGGCGCAGAAACCATTTGGATCAATGCGACCCTGAGGCAGGCCTCAGAGGGCATTGCAAGACCCGAGGAACCCGTTGCGGCTTTTGCGAAACTGGTGTCGACGACAGCGCTTTGTGTTGGCGGTGCATTCATGTCGGCTTTTCCTATGGGGTTTTGTTTTGGCTCGGGGCTGATTTCCGCAAGACATCAAGAAGGCCCTCCCGCCCGAGCGCTTCAACTTGTGGTTCATCCCAAGAGCCTGAAATCGCGTAACGATAAGTCAACAAACGTTTAAGTGGTTCCGCAAGAGCATACTGTGCAACCAGTGATCCTAGGCCAACAAAAGGGTTGATCAACGCGCCGTAGGCCACGGCAGCCATCCCAGCGTCGAGATTGGGCACAACTTGCGCTTCCATTGACTGCGTTTCACGGCTTAGATCAATAGTGCCTCGCAAACCGACCACCGCTTGCAAGCCAACCATTGAAAAGTCATCGGTGTAAGCGACGCCTTGATGAATGGTTGCGGTAGACCGCAAACCGTCAAAACTGTAACCACTTGAAAAAATATCAGAAAAATCAAGACTTAAGCGACGCGGCAGCGACTGCAGGTTGAACACGCTCAGCAACTTGGCCACACCAGGCTCGGTACGCAAAAAACGTCCTCGACCGAGTGCAACTTCCAAACGACCCTCCAGCGTCGGAACCTGTGGGTCCCAGGGAAGCCCCCTCCAGGCGAGTTGTCCAGACAGACGCCCCTCCCCCCCTCGAAATGTCTCAGGAAATCCAAGCTTATTGAGTGCCTGACCTGCATCGTCGATCTTCAGGTCAAGCTCAAGTTGCATCGCATTGGATTTCCAATCACCGCTCGCAAGCAGTCGCGCACCCTGGATTTGCAGCTGCGCCTCATCCAGACTCCAAAACCAAGTTCCCTCGCGGCGCCGGCTACTTGCCTTAATCGCGCTTGCACCGAAGTCTCGATCCCCAATCCGCAGACTTTCGATTTGAAGGTCCATGGCTGGCAGTCGTTGCGGGGAAAGTTCGAGTTTACGGATACGTTGAGCCAAATCAATATCCTGGTGCGGCCAGTGAACGCGGCGGAATCGGCCAACCACTTCTCCTGGATCGTCTTTTGAGTCAACGCGCCAGGAAGCAAATCCGGCAAGCTCACGCGACTCAAGATTAAGGCGCCAATGTCCACGATCAAAACTGGCTCCCAAGACCGCATTGCTTAAATCCCGATTCCCATAACGCAGATGCCGCGCAGAGATTGCCAAGCGCTCGGGCACTAAGGGACCGGCCGAAGCACTGCCATCGCCTTGCAGCAGTGCAATCCATGGATCGACCTCTAAGTCCTCCAGCCTTGCGCTGATTGCCAAACCTCGCGCTGGCAACAAGGCCTCGCTGCCGATGGCGATAACCCCGGAGGCAACTTGCATCGGGTCTTGAGGCCTTGCACGCTCTCGACCTATCCAAAGCTGTGCATCATCGTGTATGCGGATTCGGATTTGATCATCGCGACGAATCCCTTGTTTGTCGATTGCGCCGCCGAAACGCTGGCCAGGCACCATGTCCACGCGAATTGGCCAGGCGTCCTTAGCAGCTTTTGCAAGCGGCGGCGGCAGACGGCTTAATAAGCCTAGCCCGTTGGATTGCAGCCTTAAATCCATGCCTTGGCCTTCAAGGCTAATGGCAGCCTGGTAGTCAAGATACCCTTCCAAGCTTTTCATCACCGGATGGGCTACGAGACTTTGTAAGCCTTGAGCACTCGCGCGCCCGCTGGCCTGCAGACGGAGTACCGATTGTTCATCGGTTTTCCCTTCGATCGCGATTGTTCCACCCAAAAACTGGGCCTGCGCACCGCTTACGATTAAGGCTTGTTCGGTAAAGCCAAACGTTCCCCGCACATTCGACATGCTCGGAAATTGAGGCGCAAAACGCAACTCGTTACCTTGTAGGCTTACGGTGCCGCGGACCTGACTTCGATCTAGATCATCAAGGGGCAAAACTAGCCCTAGATCTAGGCTTGCAAGTCCTTGTGCTTGCATGTCTTGAGAAAACTGATTGATCTTTGCTGCAATCGGGCTTGCGTTCACAAAGCGAATCATGTCGTTGGCCTGACCCTTTGCAGTACCCGCGATCCGCAACACAGGCACATCAAGTTCGGCAATTGTCGCGCGGGTGTCGGCAAGCGATAAACCCATGACCCTGCCAGATCGCATGTCGATTTGCATCGTTGCCGCCTCAAAGCGCAAGGTGCCGTTTACATCATCAATCGCTGGCCAAGCCTTGGCGTAATCCAGGCGACTACCCGCAAGTTGGCCCTCTACCAGGAATTGCCCCGTACCGGGCGCGCTAAAAGGGAAATCCTCGATATCACCACGCAAGACGAAATCGGCACGCGACACCTTGCCGCCTTGCACCGATGACTGAAGCCAACGCCTTAATTCCTGGCTCACCACCAGCGGCAAATAACGCACAACCCTTTCCGCACGTACATCGTTCAACTGACCCTTGAGGTCAAAGAGGCCGGCACCCTTGCCACCGCTTTGGTAACGCCCTTTGACCCGGGCCTTGCCGTCAGCATTGGCAAACTCAAGCTCATCGAGTTCAATGCGCACATCATTGGCCCGTTCACCATAACGCCAGCGCACTTTGGCGCTCGCGGATTGAACCGCAAAATCAGGTTCCTCGAACAACCCGGGAAAACGCAAGGACGCCGATTCGCCGGCAAGTCTCATCGTGCCACCGCTTTCATCGAGTTCAACTTCACCCGATAGACCCTCAAACGAGGGCCAGCGACTGCCCAGCGATTCGCGTGGACGCACATCGACTGCCAGGCGATCAACGGCCAAACTTGCACCGTAACTCGATCGCTCACCCACACCAAGGGCAAGACTGTCTTCAAAGTGCAAAGCCAGCCTTCGCACCTGGCCCTGTGCGCGAAGCGACTCGAGCGATCTCTTGAGGTCTGCCGGCAATGGCAAACGCCCAACGAGGGCAAGTCCCTGAGCCACTTCAAAGGGTTCAAGCGCAAGCCTTCCTTCAAGTAAGGCGCCGTCAGCAGCGATCAACAAGCGCTGTGCCGAGGAAACACCACTCAATTGGGCGCCAAGGCCATCATCAACCGACCACTCAGCCAACTTCATCTCGACCGCCTCAATAGTGCTTGTGCCTTGTGCAAAGCGCGGTAACGCAGTGAAAGCGGTTTGCAGGCGGGCTAGTTGCAAGGTCCCCGTCGGTGTTTTCAGCGCCAAATCCTGTCCTGCAATCCGAGCTTGTAATTTACGAACCTGGCCTAACGAAAAATCAGTCCATGTTGCAAGTTGAAGGTTACCGGCCTGGGGCAATAAGCTTGGCAGCCAGTGGTGGTCAACCCATGGGATAGCCTCGGCCAAGTCGAGCTTTTGCGCCCCGAAGAAAAGGTTTCCCTGCCAGGACTGCCAGTGCTGGGGCTTTTTGAGCAAGCCGTGGTGGAAATGAGCAACAAGGCTTGCATCTTGGAGTGCGGCGCCCACACGCTTGGCATCGATCCGCCAGCGATGCTCGCGCAATTGGTTGACCGCTTCGAGTTGCATGCCTTCGACAAGCACTTCGCTGCCCAGCACTTCATCGTGCCAGCGCAGTCCCATGTTATTGACCTCGAGATGGGATTGACTTAGCACCCATTGCAGCCAGCGCTGATCATGTGGCGCATCGAGCGCAATTGACCAACCAGCGATATGCAACATGACTGAACTGCTACGCCTGGCAGCAAGCCTTACATCTTGCAGGCGCAGGCGGTTTAAATCGAGCTCACCCCACAAAAGCGGCGCAATCGAGAGTTCAGCCTCGAGCACACCGATCTCGAGCAGGTCTTGGCCTTGTTCATCGCGCATACGAAGCCCTTCCATGCGCAAAACCGGGCGCCCGGCCACGATATCGCCACGCATCGCCTGCACCTGTAAGGGTCGTGGTAAATGCTCACTCAGCAAAGCCATCGCTCTCGGACCAAGGTCGTCAAGTTGCGGCCATATGTACCATCGCAAGCCCAGATAGGCCCCAGCGAGCAAAAGGCCAAACCCGACGCAAAGCCACCCTAGCCAGCGCCAAAAAAGCGTCCAGCGCAAGGCAGCTTTGACGCTTAAAGGCAGTTTTTCTAACAAATCCATGGCATGCTTTTTCTTTTATCGCCAAGCATAACCGCTGACTGGGTTACCCTCAGACGATGACAAGCTCCTGGTACCGACGCAATGTTGATGCGATGCCAAGCTGGCCAATGGTGCCGGGCCAAGCGCGAGCGTTGCTCGAGGATCTTCAGGCTGCAACCGTTGATGCAGCACAACTCGACAAGGCCTTAACAAAACTGCTAAATGCCCTCACGGTCAAGGACCTAAGCCTGCTCGAGAGGATGGCACTTGGCTTGCGCTATCTGCGCTGCCTCACCGTGATGAGTCTTATCAAGCGAGACAGCACTGGACTGGCAAGTCTGGACGAGGTCACTCAAGGTATGACCGATTTGGCTGAGCTTGCCTGTACGAGTCTTTTGCCGCTTGCGGCCAATGAACTCGCTTTGCGCTGGGGTAAACCGCTCGATGAGCAAGGCCAGATTCAGGATTTACATGTCCTGGCGATGGGTAAGGCAGGCGGACGCGAACTGAATGTTTCTTCTGACCTGGATATTGTTTTTGTATGTCGTGGCCGGGGCGGTACGCAACGCGACGACGGCAGTACCGCAACGCGGGCAAGTGACGAATTCATGCATCAGCTTGCACGCGATCTCACCGGATTGCTTACCGAACGTACCGCCGCTGGGTTTATTTTTCGGGTTGACACCCGACTGCGACCCCATGGCGACTCTGGGCCGCTGGTGGTCAATCTCAACATGCTGGAGCATTATTTTTTTGCAGAAGGACGCGAGTGGGAGCGCTTTGCCTGGTTGAAAGTCAGACCCATTGCGCACTCAGGACTCAGTAGCCCACTGAAGCGTGAGGATGACATTGAACAGTTAAATTCAATTGTTCGACCCTTTGTTTTTCGCCGCTACCTGGACTTTCAGGCTATCGAGGCACTCAGACAACTGCATGTACTGATTCGTCAGGAAGTCGCAAAAACCGATGCGCGCAAGCGCGGCTGGGATGTGAAGCTTGGCCGGGGTGGAATTCGCGAAATTGAGTTCATCGCCCAGCTTTTCCAAATCGTCCGCGGGGGTCGAGACCCAGGTCTGCGTGCGCCACAAACCCTCGCCACCCTTGCAGCCTTAGGCGAGCGCGGTATTTTGGAAGTCACCCAAGCCGATCAACTTGCCAGTGCCTATGGCTTTTTGCGGCAACTCGAGCATGCCATTCAATACCGTGAAGACGAGCAGACCCATCGACTTCCCGATGACGAACTTGTCCAGACCGAGATTGCCCAGCTTTTGCGCCTACCCTTGCCCAAGCTGCTTGAAAACGTGCAAAGCACCCGAGACTATGTATCGAGCGTTTTCGACAGTTTGCTTGCTCATGACAAAGAATCCCCGCAAAAGGACCAGGACGCGAACAAGCTGCCCAGCGCAGTGGCCGAGCGGCTGGTAGCGCTCCAGTCGAGCGGACGCTGGCAGGCCGCACGCGATGACACTCGGGCGCGTATTCACCGTTTAATGGATCGGGCCGGACAAGAGCAAAGCTCAGAGCAGGCTTTGATCCGCTTTGTTGATTTTCTCGAATCAGTGCTAAGACGTCCCGCCTATTTAGCCTTACTTGATGAATACCCCGCTGCTTTAAAGCCTGTCTTAAGGTTGCTCGATAAAGCGCGATGGGCTTGCCAGTATTTGCTACGCCATCCGGTCGTGCTTGACGAGTTACTCGACGGACAAATGCTCGAGCCGGTCAACTACAAGGCATGGGCTTGCCAACAACGCGATGTGATGCAAACCCTGCAGATTAACGGTCTTGCCGACGACGAACGACGCATGGACCATTTACGCGAGGCCCATCACGCCCAGGTCTTTCGCTTGCTTGTGCAAGACCTTGAGGGGCATCTGAGCCTTGAGCGGCTTTCTGATCATTTAAGCGAGCTTGCCGACCAGGTGCTCGGCCTGGTGATTGAATGCGCCTGGTCGAGCCTGAAGTCGCGTCACAGGGAGACGCCTCAATTCGCAGCGATAGCCTACGGCAAACTTGGCGGCAAAGAACTCGGCTACGCCTCCGATCTTGACCTGGTCTTTGTCTATGATGACGACGACGTCCATGCCCCCCATGCTTACGGCCAACTTGCGCTGCGGATTAGCTCGTGGATGTCGATGCAAACCGCGGCTGGTCAGCTTTTTGATGTTGATGTGCGACTTCGACCCGATGGCATTTCGGGACTTGCCGCAATCAGCCTTCGCGGTTTGGAAACTTACTTGCGGGAAAAGGCCTGGGTTTGGGAGCACCAGGCGCTCACACGTGCGCGATGGAGTGCTGGCGACGAGAGCCTTGCAGCAGGCTTTGAGTCGATCCGCCGTGATGTTCTCAAGGCAAGTCGGGATCCAAAAACCCTAGCCGACAAGGTCTGCGACATGCGAACACGTATGCATGCAGGCCACCCGAATCGCAGCGCTGAATTTGATTTGAAGCATGATGCGGGCGGCATGGTCGATATTGAATTTATGACGCAATACCTTGTGCTTGCATTTAGCCATGCCTACCCGAGTCTGCTCGATAATGCCGGCAATATTGCACTCTTGCAGCGCGCCGCACACGCTGGCTTGATCGATCCCGGCCTTGCGATCGACTGCGCCAACGCCTATCGGCGTTACCGGAGCTTGCAGCACGGACTAAGGTTGAATGAGGCGCGCTATGCACGGGTGGCGCCTGAAGCGGTCAGCGCTGAGTCGCAGGCCGTTAAAACACTATGGGCCCAGCTTTTTCCCTCAAATTAGTCCAAGGCCTATCTCAGCCCCCTAGCCGATTTCGGTCGCAAGCAAGCCCCAGTGAGATTAGGCCGTCCTGGCGACAGATTTCTGCCAGCTAAGCCAAGCTGCGTAGACCAGCACGGTTGCGACCAGAGGAATTGCGATCATATTTAGCACATTCCAACCATTCATAAAGTGCAATGCGCCCGATGAAGCCGACGAACTCACCATCACACAAAACACAGACATATCCATGAAACCTTGAACCTTGTTTTTTTCAGCAGGTCGATAGGATTGCGTGAGCAGGGTGGTACCGCCTGTGTACATAAAGTTCCAGCCAACACCAATGAGAGCCATCGACACAAGAAAATGTATCAGTCTCGTGCCCATCAACGCCACCACCATCGCAATCAGATTGAGCGCCACCCCAGCAATGAGCATGCGCATCACCCCAAAGCGGCTGATCAAGGACCCCGTAATCAGACCGGGTGCAAACATGCCGATAACATGCCATTCAAGCACCAGGGTGGTTGAGGGCCAACTGTGACCGCAGACCTCCATGGCAAGCGGCGTTGCCACCATCAAGAGATTCATGACGCCGTAGCCAATGGCAGCACTCAAGATTGCCAGTGTTACTGCAGGTTGACGCAAAATTTCTGAAAGCGGTCTTACCTCAACATCGGCAAGCGATGCGGTAGCTTTGGGCTCCGGAATTCGCAATAAAAAAGAAAGCAATAAAGAAAGAATGGCAAATCCAGCCAAACTCAAGTACGAGCCTGCGAAGGCTTGCTCAAGCGCCCCACGCGACCAGTTGGCAAGCTCCGGACCTAGCACCCCACCCAAAATTCCACCCGTAAGCACCAACGAAATAGCCTTGGCCTTAAAGCTCGGTTCATGAACCTCGGCAAGGTCGGCCGCGGCGAATCGATAGCTTTGTGCAAAAGCGTTATAAAGCCCACAAACAAAGGTACCAAAACAGAGCAACCACAAATTAGCGCTCGTGACCGCGTACCAGGTAATTACAGCGCCGATCATCGCTGCCAGCGAGCCCATTGCATAACCGGATGCCCTTCCAAAGCGCCGCATAAAAAGCGCTGCG
>JALQWJ010000430.1:0-354 GCA_023258775.1 Burkholderiaceae bacterium
ATTAAAACTTCCGGATGGCTACTACTTTGTGTACGGCGGACAGTTTGAAAATATGCAGCGAGCCCTCAATCACTTAGCGCTCATTGTGCCTGTGACCATTCTTGCCATCTTCTTCCTACTCTTTATCCTATTTAATTCGGTGCGATACGCGACCTTGATAATCACCGTACTCCCCTTTGCGGCGATTGGCGGTGTGTTTGGTTTAGCCCTCACGGGGGAATACCTCTCGGTGCCAGCCTCCGTCGGATTTATTGCGCTCTGTGGTATCGCAGTCCTCAATGGTGTGGTGTTAATTACTTGCATCCAGCATCTAAGATCAGAAGGTTTATCTCAAATAGAGGCCATTCGAGAAGG
>JALQWJ010000430.1:364-598 GCA_023258775.1 Burkholderiaceae bacterium
CCAGTCCTTATGACGGCGACTGTCGCACTCTTAGCGCTGGTGCCATTCTTATTTGCAACGGGTCCTGGTTCTGAAGTGCAGAAGCCACTCGCGATTGTGGTCATTGGGGGACTCATTACTTCGACGATATTAACGCTGCTTGTTCTGCCCACACTTTATAAAAAATTCGAAGATAAACATATTGAAGCTTAAAACGATAGGATCACTCTTATGAAAGAAATTAAAGCCATCATC
>JALQWJ010000431.1:0-258 GCA_023258775.1 Burkholderiaceae bacterium
CGAGCCCGTCACGCGCCGCGTGCTGCCCCGTGACGAGGCCGTTGCCTACTTCAACGGGATTGGGGAACACTACAAGGCCGAGATCATTGCCAGCATACCGGCGGGCGAGGATGTGTCCCTGTACCGCGAAGGCGCATTCGAGGACCTGTGCCGCGGACCCCATGTGCCCAGCACGGGCAAATTGCGCTTCTTCAAGCTGATGAAGCTCGCTGGCGCCTACTGGCGCGGTGACCACCGCAACGAGATGCTGCAACGGGT
>JALQWJ010000431.1:268-597 GCA_023258775.1 Burkholderiaceae bacterium
GGAACTGCAGCAGTACCTGACCATGCTGGAGGAGGCCGAGAAGCGCGACCACCGCAAGCTCGGCCGTGAACTTGACCTGTTCCACCTTGACGAGCATTCCCCCGGCACGGTTTTCTGGCACCCCAAGGGCTGGACCGTCTGGCAGGAGGTCGAGCAGTACATGCGCCGCGTCTACCGTGACAACGGCTACCAGGAGGTCAAGGGGCCGCAGATCCTCGACCGGGCGCTGTGGGAGAAGACGGGCCACTGGGACAAGTACCGCGACGCGATGTTCACCACGGAGTCGGAGAAGCGCGATTACGCGCTCAAGCCCATGAACTGCCCGGGGC
>JALQWJ010000432.1 GCA_023258775.1 Burkholderiaceae bacterium
GGTGTTGCAGCATTGTTGAAAGTGCCGGTTGAATCGGTGGAGGCCATCTGGGTACAAGGCCCTGGCTCCTATGGCCGCAACGACGCGGGCGATGCCGTGTTGGACGCCGCCTACATTTCCAAGATGGTGGGGCAACCTGTGCGTGTTCAAGGCATGCGCCACGATGGCACGGCTTGGGACCCCAAAGCGCCTGCTTCAGTGCACCGTGCGCGGGCTGCCATTGATGCCAGTGGCAAAGTAGTGGCGTATGACTTTACAACGCGTGCGTTTTCAAGGGCCACCATCGACAGCAATGAATCTGACCCCCGTGACAGCTTGGTGGGCATGGAACTGGGCCTGCCACCCAAGGGCGGCATCACCTTTGGCATCCCCGAAGAAAGCTATGCCTTTGACAACAAGCTGATGTCATGGGAAGTCATTCCCGATTTGATGGCCAGTGCCTCGCCCATGCGCACCTCGCACATGCGCGATCCGGTGGGCTTGCAAATCCAATTTGCAAGTGAACAGTTCATCGATGAGTTGGCTTATGCCACGGGCGACGATCCCATTGCCTTTCGCTTGAAGTACGCCAAAGCACCGCGTGACATT
>JALQWJ010000433.1:0-250 GCA_023258775.1 Burkholderiaceae bacterium
GGGGCAACAAGGATCTTGCGCCGGGAGGTTGACGCGCGTGCGCACGCCCAGCTCTTGGCAGACCTTAAGACCGAACTTCGGTAAGGGCTGAAGATCATGGCAGAGCCATCAACCATTGCCAGGCCATATGCCGAGGCAGCCTTCCAACAAGCCAGGCAGGCTGCTGATCTTGCGGGCTGGTCCCGGATGATCGCAAGACTCGCTGCTGGCCTCCAGGACCCCGCTACCAAACGACTACTTGCAAATCCGG
>JALQWJ010000433.1:260-582 GCA_023258775.1 Burkholderiaceae bacterium
TCTTTAGCACTGGCGGAAGTCTGTGGCGCCTACAGCGGTGAGCAAAAAAACTTTATACAGCTCTTGGTCGATAACGAGCGGTTAGGGGTCGCTTCTGCGCTAGCAGAGGCCTTCGAAACCTTACGCAACGCCCACGAGCAGGTGTTAGACGCGCACATTACCTCTGCCTTTGCCATGGATGCG
The DNA here is from genome assembly GCA_023258775.1 of Burkholderiaceae bacterium. GTDB lineage: Bacteria > Pseudomonadota > Gammaproteobacteria > Burkholderiales > Burkholderiaceae_E > UBA3064. The sequence goes on from JALQWJ010000433.1 coordinate 444, forward strand.
CTGCAGCAACAGTCCATCGTTGATGTCCTCAAACACAAATATGGCCGGAACGTAAAGGTTTCCGTCGACATCGATGATGCACTCATCGGGGGCGTGGTGATTCGGATCGGTGATGAGGTGATCGATGCATCGATTCGAG
>JALQWJ010000434.1 GCA_023258775.1 Burkholderiaceae bacterium
TGCTTGCGACAACAATATCAATTTAGAAGAGACTATTTATATTTGTGCAAATTGATGTAGACTGGTCTTGCGGTTTGAACTGCCTGTCATCATTCATAACAGTCTGACTGACAAGTGGCCTCTGTCCGCAGCGAGCGATTTGAGGGGGTCTCGGCCCCCTCTTTTTTTGTCTAGCCAAACTACCTAACGAATCCCTCAAAGCACAGATCCACATAAACAAGCCATAGGGCCATGTTTGGAGATTTGTGAGGCTCTCTCTTTTTCGATTTTGTTGTATTTGCGCCAACATATTTTGCGTATGATCGTCTTTCGCAAAATATTTAGCTATAAGATTGTTTCTGCACAATGCCCTTATCTAGTATGGTGTTATAGAGCTAGCTGGCCTTGGGCTAAATCCCGAATAACCCGCAGCTAATTGAAGCTGCTACAAGGAGAAGTTGATGAGTCAGGTCGAAGACAATCGCGCAAACGTGCGCGCAAACCGCAAAAAACTTTTTGAACTTGAGTCCACTGTCATGTGGAACAAGGCGCAGGCTTATCGCGAGCGCTCAATGATTGAGGAAAACCGAGCCT
>JALQWJ010000435.1 GCA_023258775.1 Burkholderiaceae bacterium
GGGGACCAAAATGAGGCGGCTCGAAGGCAAGCATTTGGCGATGTTCGGCCAGGCTTTGTTCAATCAAGCTGAGCGCTGTGCCGGCTTTTGCGGTGATAACAAGTTCGGTTGGCTCGTAACTGACAATACCCTGATGAACGCTTACATCAAGCGCTTCACCGCGGGCTGCTTCACCATAAAAATCTTTACTGCCAGAGCCTCGCAAGCGAAGCGGAATTTGATGCTGGGCCGCATCGAGTATGCGTTGCTGTAACCAAGCCAGACTCTCCACTAGCAACCGTCCCTTCGAAAGCACTGGTTTCGAGCGTACTGGTCTGCGCCAGATAGCGCCAATGCGAGGTACAAAAACATCGTGACGATTAAAACCGCTCTAAATTTGGATGCGAAATCGCACCACGATGAACATGCATCTTGCCGTATTCAGCGCACCGCGCAAGTGTTGGGATTGCTTTACCAGGGTTTAGAAGGCCAAGTGCGTCAAAAGCGCGCTTGAAGGCAAAGAATGCTGCGCGTTCACTGGGGGAGAATTGCACGCACATGGAGTTGATTTTTTCAATACCAACACCGTGTTC
>JALQWJ010000436.1 GCA_023258775.1 Burkholderiaceae bacterium
ATGTAGTCAGCGTGGCCTGGGCAGTCAACGTGTGCGTAGTGACGCTTTTCTGTCTGGTATTCGATGTGTGCGATAGAGATTGTGATACCGCGCTGGCGCTCTTCTGGCGCCTTATCGATCTGATCAAAAGGTGTGAATGGGTTTACATCTGGGTACTTGTCGTGCAACACCTTTGAGATCGCAGCAGTAAGAGTTGTCTTACCGTGGTCAATGTGGCCGATTGTTCCGATGTTTACGTGTGGCTTGTTACGCTCGAACTTGGCTTTTGCCATTTTGGTTCCTCTTTCGTTTATCTAGTGCTTAGTTATTAGGGTTTTTATCTGTGCTTATTAGGGATTATTCGCCGCGAACTTTCGCAATGATTTCCTTTGCGACGTTGCCTGGAACTTCGGCATAGCTGTCGAACTCCATGCTGTAGCTCGCGCGACCTTGTGTTCTGGAGCGGAGATCTCCGACATAGCCGAACATCTCTGACAACGGAACTAGCGCCCTAACAACGCGGGCACCTGACCGCTCGTCCATGGCCTGGATTTGGCCACGACGACTATTGAGATCGCCGATGACATCACC
>JALQWJ010000437.1:0-282 GCA_023258775.1 Burkholderiaceae bacterium
GGGTTTGGTCATGGTGCCAAAATTAGCAACAAGGCCAGCGGCAAACGACCCGGCAATGGCCAGCCCCATTTGGCAAACCTGCGTGGTGTCTCGGTTTAAGAAGCCACAGGCTGCTGCTGCGCCGATCACGCCAAATACAGCGGTCGGATGCCAGCCTTTTAGATGATGTGAGCCTTTCTCGCGATTGACAAGATCAGCCCAAACTTCATAACCAACCAGATAAGCGGTAACAACATCGCGGCCGCTGCTGTTTAAGCGTTGGGCTTCAGCAAGAATGGCTGG
>JALQWJ010000437.1:309-568 GCA_023258775.1 Burkholderiaceae bacterium
AAAATCGAGTGCATGAGCTGCTGCGCCATTAATCCATGCCGCAACCTCGGCACTTGCCTTCTCGCTGCTGAATAAGATGCTTGATGCAGCCGGTCCCTGCGTTGCTGAGCCTGCGCCAAGCCATTCACGGACGATTCCCACGACGGGCTCATTTCGTCCAGCGATCATGGTGCCAATGGTGTCGATAAAGCCTGTCACCGCACGCTGGGAGGCTTCAGCGGGTAATTCAAGTGATGAAGCGCTCTCAATAAAGACCGCA
>JALQWJ010000438.1 GCA_023258775.1 Burkholderiaceae bacterium
GGTGCTGGCCAGCTGGGCCCGAGCGCAGCAGTTGCCCTTCGTCACGGTGGGCGCTGCCGGTGGCAAGCGGGCGCCGCAGCGCGTGCAGGTGGAAGATCTCGCCACTGTCACCCACGACCCCTTGCTTGCCAGCATGAGGCAGCGCCTGCGCAAGGAGCATCGTGCGCCCCGCACAGGCGTCATGGCGCTGAGCGCCGTCTTCTCCCGCGAGCCCGTACTGCAGCCTCCCCAGGCTGAAGCCTGCGACGTCGCTGGAGACCTGTCCTGCCACGGCTATGGATCCAGTGTCACGGTCACCGCCACCTTCGGCCTGGTGGCCTCGTCGGTGTTGATCGAACAGGCGCTGGCCCGCGGGAGCGCAGGGACGTCGAAACAAGAGATGCTATAGTCGCGGGCTCTGCGGACGGGTTGTTAGCTCAGTCGGTAGAGCAGCGGACTTTTAATCCGTTGGTCGCAGGTTCGAATCCTGCACAACCCACCACTCCCAGCGCAGTCGGGAGCAGAGCATCAGGGCTCTTAGCTCAGTTGGTAGAGCAGCGGACTCTTAATCCGTTGGTCGTAGG
>JALQWJ010000439.1 GCA_023258775.1 Burkholderiaceae bacterium
GTACTTTGGCGCGATCTGGATCAAGGGCTTATTCATGCAGCGGTCGATCGCTGCCCGCATCGAGGGGCAGCGCTTTCCCTAGGTCGTATCGAGGGAGGGCAGCTTCGTTGTGCCTATCACGGTTGGTGTTTTGATCAGCAAGGGCAGTGCACCGAGGTGCCGGCATTGCCCTATTTCAGCCCGCCCAAGTCATACCGATTACAACGTTATGATGTTCGGATTGAATATGGCCTGGTCTGGCTTGCCAGGGGTGATGCTGAAATGCCCTTGTTTGACGCTGAGGGCGATACCTCGAGGCGACACTTGCTTTGCGGTCCTTATAAGCTATCGGCTTCAGCACCACGAATTGTCGAAAATTTCTTGGACATGGGGCACTTTGCCTTTGTACATGAGCACTTGCTTGGCCACCGTGATCATTGCGAGATCCCCGATTACCATGTGGTGCATGATGCTTTGGGCATCGTTGTTGAAAGCGCGCAGGCTTGGCAACCAAAGGCTAGCGCCGATGCGAGCGAGGCTGCGCTTGTCGACTATCGCTACGAAGTAAGGGCCCCCTTTCAG
>JALQWJ010000043.1 GCA_023258775.1 Burkholderiaceae bacterium
GATGCCGTGGCAAAGATCAAAGCCGGTGCTGACGTCGTCCAAATTTACACTGGCCTGATCTACAAGGGACCGAGACTGATTTACGAGACCGCAAAACGCCTTCGTGAAACTACTGGTTGGGAAACATCGAACTGAGCCCATCCTGGTTTGGCAGGTGGCTTACCGATAAAACGCTGCGCTTTGACGTTTTAATTCAGGAATTGACGGGACGCAAACGCATCCGGTCTGGTAGTTCAAATGCTTGTCCATGCGCTGTTGCCTCGGCAATTTGAGACCAGGCAGCACGTAGCTTGGCGAGCTCAAGCGGCGCAGCGAGCGACTTTTCTCGCACAAGTCCCTCTAAAGCATGCAACCAATGACTCCACGCATTTGCATCACCCTGCAACTCGCGCTCAGGAATCACTCGACCGAGCGCTTGACTCCATTCGGACCATGAGAAAACACCTTGTTCATGCAAGGCAACAACCATGGCAAAAATGCTCGCCTGCCAGGGCTCTTCGAAGACTTTCGGTGGCTCGATAGAATTACTCACGACTGGATGGGCGAGGCATCGAGATAGGTTTCCCACAAATCAGCACTCACTTGATCAGCTGATCCATCAGCGCCCCAAAGATCGTGTCCAGTAAATAGCACGGTGTATAGCGCTTGAGGATTTTCCTCGCCTGTCAGCGCATGGCTATCGGGATAAACATGTAAACCATGATAACGATCGACAATCCCCTGCTTTCCCCTCAAATACCTCGGACAGCGCGTATGCGACTTTGGATTCATCACACGCACACGCACCGCATCGCCAGGTTTAAACCGGGGCTTCACAGATCCTTCGCGTTCGGTAGGCGCACCCTTTAACAGTGCATCGCGTACGGCCTCAGGGGCAAGGACCTTGAGACCAAGCGAACCCGCATTTGCCTCGGCCCGCAGCAGACCTCGCTCCTTGAGCATTGATTCGAGCGCTTCGATCCAAATACCATAGTAGCCGGCTTGCAAATAACAAAGCATCGGCAAGGATTCTCGCGCAGCGCGGGCTTGATCAAGATTCCACTGTTTAGTCGCACCCATGGCAAGCGTCATCGCAAAGGCACGCCTTTCCCATTCATCGTGAAAACATGCATCGTCTTGATCGAGCACCAGTGGGCCAAAGCCATCCATACCACCCATATCGTGAATGCTATTCATCAAAACATCTCGTTTAGCGTTGAGACCTCGGGCTTAGTCACTTAGCGACTGACCACAGCAGTGCCAATCATGCTATCCCGATTGACCAAACCAGCCAAGGCTTCAAGCGACCATCCTTGTGTACCTTCGGGTCGCATCGGTATAACCAGATACCGAATTTCAGCAGTCGAATCCCAGACGCGAACTTGCGTCGATTCGGGCAGGTTTAAACCAAATGTACGAAGAACCTCTCGCGGGCGGATAACAGCCTGGGATCGAAATGCCGAGGATTTGTACCATGCTGGCGGCAAACCGAGCACTGGCCAGGGGTAACAGGAGCAAAGCGTACAGACCACGAGATTATGCTGCTCGGGCGTGTTTTCGACGGCTACAAGATGCTCGCCCTGTCGGCCGCTGTAGCCCATCGACGCTACGGCTGCGGTCGCATCCGCACGCAAGTGTTCGGCAAAGGACTCGTCAGTCCAAGCGCGCGCAACGACCCTGGCACCATGATGGGGTCCCACCTCATGCTCATAGGTTTGTATCAATCGTTCGAGGGTATCTGGATGAACATAGCCTTTGTCGATCAAAAGACTTTCCAAGGCTTTCACTCTAATTTCAATATCGCTGAGCGGGCGATCGCTATGCTCGTGATCTGTCGTCATGGCCTTGTTTTCGATGATTGGCGCTGCGCCCATTGAGCGCTGAATGGCTTACCACTTGGCGCTGCAAAGTCACGGTGTTGCGTCCAAGCGCCGGCGCCAGGAACGTGCCTTAAATGCGCTTTGGTCCCGGCAAACCATCGTAAGAGCCGCGAGGCAGCAAGTGTGCTTATGCGATAAAGGCTAGGCCTGCGCGCAAGAAAGCCCCACGCCGCAAGGCCAAGTCGCTCGCCAAGAGGACGCAAACCACGCTCGAACTGCCGCTCGCGCAACTTGCGTAGGAGGTCAGGCAAGGGAATCTTCATCGGACAGACCACATGGCACTCGCCGCATAAGGTCGCGGCTTGAGGCAAGTCTAGCGTCTTCTCGATACCAACATAGGCCGGCGTCAGCACAGAGCCCATTGGGCCCGGGTAGACCCAGCCGTAAGCGTGACCACCAACCTTTTGATAGACCGGACAGTGATTCATACAGGCGCCGCATCGGATACATCGCAACATCGCCTCGAAATCGCCACCAAGCAACCCGCTGCGACCGCCATCAACCAAAATTACATAATGGTGCTCAGGCCCATCGAGTTCCCCGGCTGACCGAGTGCCAGTGAGAATCGAAAAATAGTTCGAGATCGACTGGCCAGTTGCCGAGCGCGGCAAAAGTCGAGCAATCATCGCTAAATCCTCGAGCGTCGGCAAAACCTTTTCAATACCCGTCACCGCAACATGCACCCGAGGTACGATGGTGCACATCCCCTCATTGCCTTCATTGGTGAACAACGCCACCGAACCTGTTTCGGCAATCACGAAGTTACCACCTGAAACGCCCATATCAGAACCGAGAAAGTGCGGCCGCAAAACTTCTCTTGCTTCGCGCGTCATTTGGTTGACTTCGGTGAGTCTTGGCTTTTGATGAACTTTCGCAAAGAGGTCCGAAACTTCGTCTTTGTCTTTGTGCAGAACGGGCGCAACAATATGCGAAGGTGGCTCGTTATTGTTAATTTGAAGAATATATTCGCCCAAATCTGTTTCGACCGGCTCGATGCCGGCAGCCTCAAGCGCACGGTTCAAAGCCATCTCTTCGGAGACCATAGACTTGGATTTTGTAACCTTGCGCACCTGATGTCGCTTCGCAATCGCGACGACCAGTTTGGATGCTTCCGCTGGCGTCTCAGCCCAAAGCACGACGGTGCCGCGACGCGTTGCCTCCTGCTCGAAACGCTCCAACCACACATCGAGATTTGCAAGCGCACGTTCCCGACGTTGAACGGCATCGTCGCGGGTGCTCTCAAAATCGTCAAGCTCCGCAATCGCGCTAGCCCGACCGGCTACCCATTTGCTCGAAAGCTTTTTGAGATTCGCTTGCAGCCTTTGGTCAGCAAGCTTCTGGCCACTGCGTGCCTTAAAGTGCATCGACTGAACTTGCATTAGCTTTCCTCTTTCGAAGGCGTCACACTTCCGGCGTGCACCTGTGTCTCGCCCGCAAGCACTTCGGCAAGGTGCATAACACGGGTTTGCTGATCACCACATCGCCGCAGACGTCCTTCAAGATGCAACATGCAACCAAGATCGCCCATTACCACGCAGCTTGCGGCAGTTTGTTGGATCTGGGCAATTTTCTCATCTGCAATCGACGCGCTAATGGCACCATATTTCACCGCGAAACTGCCACCGAAGCCGCAACAAGCGCGTGGGTCGTGCATTTCCTTGAGTTCCAGCCCAGGCATGCTGCGTAAAAGCTGCCGTGGCTGTGCCTGAACACCAAGTTCTCGCAAACCGCTACATGAATCGTGATAAGTAATTAGTCCCTGAAACCGGCCTGGCGGCTTTTGCATACCGCAGACCTCGACCAAGAAACTACTAAGTTCCCATGTGCGTTCACTCAATCGTTGAATTCGGATTTTCAAGTCCGGGTCGTGGCGAAAAAGGTCTGGATAGTGTTTTCGGATCATACCGGCACATGAGCCGCTTGGTGCAACGACATAGTCGAATTGCTCAAAGGTTTGTAGCCATTGCAGCGCTAGATCTCTTGCAACCGTTTGATCGCCCGCGTTAAAGCCCGGCTGGCCGCAGCAAGTTTGCCCGACTGGCACTTCAACCTGGCAGCCAGCGTCTTCGAGCAACCGAACCGTTGCAAAAGCGATTTCAGGGCGCATCATGTCAACCAGACAGGTGTAAAACAAGCCCACTCGAAATCGCGTGGGCGCAAACGCAGCATCCCTGCTGAGTTTGGGTTCGATCGTCGTTGGCTGGCTTGTTGACGCCTTCGACGCCGCGTCTGGCTGATGTGTACTTGGTTCCATACCCGAATGATATATAGTCCGCACGATCATGGCACGCAGTAAGCTTTCTCAACCTGCATTGGCTGAAACGCCTGGTAAATCGAGCGCTATTCAGGTCATCGACCGAATGGTCAGTTTGCTTGATGTGCTTTCGCAGTCAAGCGACCCGGTTTCCTTAAAAACCCTAAGCCTGTCCACCGGGCTACATCCTTCGACCACCCATCGAATCCTCAATGATTTGGTTGGTGCCCGTTTTGTTGAGCGTATCGACACCGGAAGTTACCAGCTTGGGATGCGCTTGCTCGAATTGGGCAATCTGGTCAAGGCAAGACTTAATATTCGCGATGCCGCAATGGGCCCGATGCGAGACTTGCACTTACGTACGGGTCAACCCATTAATTTGTCAATTCGACAAGGCGATGAGATTGTTTATATTGAGCGCGCGGTGTCAGAGCGATCAGGTATGCAGGTCGTGCGTGCAGTGGGCGGCCGGGCACCACTACATCTGACCTCAGTAGGTAAGCTCTTTCTTGCTGCTGACGATGTTAAAACCGTGCGCTCATATGCCATGCGTACTGAACTAAGCGGGCAAACGCCAAATTCCATCACCGAGCTTAGCCGCCTTGAGCAAGAGTTATCCCAGGTTCGAACTATGGGATTTGCACGCGATAACGAAGAGCTAGAACCTGGCGTACGCTGCATTGCTGCGGGCATTTATGACGATACCGCGAGGCTTGTTGCCGGTCTTTCGATTTCAGCACCTGCAAATCAGGGGCAGGACACCTGGGTTAGCTGGATTTGCGAAACCGCCCGCAAAATCTCATCGTCGTTAGGCTATGACGGCCCCTCGCGCAACCGCTAAGCCAACCTAAGCAGCTCAGAGACGGTGTTAACCGATCAAGAGTACTTAAGCTCGATCCAATGACGAAGACGTTGCGCATCAGCAAAACGTGCGAGCTTTTGCTTGGCGTCGAGCAAGACCATGACCATCGCCTTGCCCTCGATTCGGACTTGCATGACGAGACAATTTCCTGCCTCGGAGATGTAGCCCGTCTTTTGAAGCTCGATATCCCATTTCGGGTTATGTGTCAGACGGTTGGTGTTGCGATAAGCAAGCGTCGAGCGACCCGAGTCAACATGAAGTCCCGGCGAGGTGGAATACTGGCGAATTAGCGGGTAGTCGCCAGCTGCTTGCACCATTTTGGCAAGGTCTCTTGCTGTTGAAACATTGCGACTAGACAAACCGGTCGGCTCAACAAATCGAGTGTCATTCATACCAAGCAGACGGGATTTCGCATTCATGGCTGATACGAAGGCCTGCAAGCCGCCTGGATAATAACGCCCGAGCGCATTCGCAGCCCTGTTTTCCGAGGACATCAAGGCCAAATGCAGCAATTCACCCCGGCTCAGGCGAGTGCCAACCCGAAGACGCGAATTTGTCCCTTTTTCGCTATCAATATCCTCTTTCGTGATTTCTAGGATTTGATGCAAATCCTGCTGTGTATCGATCACGACCATCGAGGTCATGAGCTTACTGATCGATGCAATAGGCAGCACAATTTCTGCATTCTTTTCGAAAATCACTTTGCCACTGTCAGAGTCCATCACATATGCCACTGACGATCGCAAATCAAGCGGGTCGTCGGTGCCGTGCAGGCCGAGCTTTTGTCCGTTCGATGGGCGAGCAGCTGGCTGTTCGGCAGCAGAAGCAGACGGTTTTGTTGACGGACCGGGCGCATTGGCAGCCGATGAGGCTGCTGCTGCAGCGCTACCTGCCGCTGCTGCGGCAAATGTCTTTTTCTTGTTAAGCATACTCGGGCCGCCACGCTTAACGTCTTTCCGACTCGGCTTGGCAACAAAACCGCTCGTTGATCCAGCTTTCTTTGATGCGGGCTGTGGAGCTTTCTTTTTTGTATTGTCCTGATTCTTTATCCTTGGTTGAAGCGCATTAGCCCTATCTTTGGGAGATTGATGCTGGGCTTCAAGCCGAGGCACGAAAGACAATAAACCAACCGATAGGACAAGAGAGACAAGCAAACGGAATAAAAGCATCATATTTAATCTTTTCACCGCCTAAGACCCAAACCAAAAAACCGCGTTCGCCCAAGCCCAACAACCTCGGGCCCGACCCGCCGACCTATTCCCTAGCTACGGCCTCAGGCTCCTGCTCGGGCCGGAACAAAACGCGCAAACTCACTCGCTGGTACCCGTTCAGTCACCAAGCGATTCTCAATGGCTGCCTCGTCGGCATAGCCAAGCGCCATGCCGCACACCAGCGCTTTTGAATCCTCAAGCCCTAAAAAATCGGCAACCACTCCCTGCAAGCTCAACCAGGCCGCTTGAGGGCAGGTATCAAGCCCGTGACCTCGCGCCGCAATCATCAGGGACTGCAAAAACATCCCGTAGTCGAGCCAGCTACCCTGAGAAAGCATGTTGTCGATCGTGAAAAACAAACCAACGGGTGCATCAAAAAAACAGTAATTTCGCGCGTGCTGACGATGCATCGCCTCTTTGTCAGCCTTTCCGATGCCAAGCAGGGCATATAGATCAAAACCTACTTTGCGACGACGATCGAGATAAGGCGACACCCACTTTTTTGGGTAGTAATCATAAGGTGCAGGCTGGGCGGCCATCGCCTGAGGATCGTTAAAGCAGGCCTGAGCGCGCTGGACCAGCTGCGCCAGGGCTTCACCCTTCAAGACATGAACCTGCCAAGGCTGCGTATTTGTGCCCGAGGGCGCGCGAGCAGCCAGTTCTAATAAATGCAACACCAGCTCGTCAGGCACGTCCTTGGGCAGGAATGCACGTACCGAGCGACGCGTTTTTAGCGCCTGGTCCACGGGATGGTTGATCGAATTCAACAAAGTATCCTTGTTTAAGATGCTGACTGGATAGCCTCAAGCGCCTCACGCAGGGCCGCAGGCAAGCTTTTAGGCCGGCGGTTGAGTCGATCGACGTAAACATGAACGAAATGTCCCTCAGCAATTGCTGGTGCGTTGCTCGCTGAGAACACATCAAGCGTATCGGAAGCTTCGCCCCGGAACAAACCAATTTCATAGCGAACACTACTATTGCCAACTCGCGCAACGCGTAAGCCTGCAATCACGATCTCTGGAAAGGCAATTGGTTCGAAGTATTGGCAAGCCGTCTCAACCACTAAGCCAATAACCTCACCGTGCTCAAAATCAAGTACGTCGCGCTTGAGCAAGTACTGATTGACAACGGTATCGAAAAAAGCGTAGTACTGAACATTGTTGACGTGGCCGTAGACGTCGTTGTCATGCCAGCGTGTCGTGATGAGATGCAAATGCGGAAAGTCGCCGCGAAGGCTTCGCGCTGTTCTTGAAGTCATGACGTTTCTACGATAAACATGGGCAATACGGGCGAGCATTCGGGTTATTGCTTGCAGGCCTAATCAACAACAAGGCTTAGCGACAACCATCGGCCTTGGATCAGCAACGAAGCAAAAGACTCATCAAGACCGTATTCTCGCATGTTGTTGATCTGCCGCTAGCGCGATTGTTTGAAAATGAATCGCAACCGTGTTTTCAATCGGTACAGCGTACCCACCCCCCATGGTAATCACGCAAGGCAAGCCTCTTGCTGTGCACCAGTCAAAAACCATACGATCGCGCTCAGCGATACCAGCACCGCTCAGCGCAAGGCGGCCCAAGCGATCACCCTCGTAAACATCGGCTCCCGCTACATAAAGCACCCAATCGGGCCGGCAGGATTCTGCAGCAGCCAAAGCCTTTTCCAAACAGGCCAAGTAGTGTTCATCGCCTGTACCGTCTGCCAAAGGCCAATCTGCATCGCTTTGCTCTTTCGTAAAGGGGAAGTTTTTTTCGCCATGCAAGGACAGCGTATAAACCGATCGATCATTCGCAAAAATCCGTGCGGTACCATTACCCTGATGAACGTCCAAATCAAGGCACAAGACCTGCTGGGCCCAGCGCCTTGACTGCACCCAACGGGCCGCGACCGCCACATCATTGAAGCAACAAAAGCCTTCGCCGTGATCGGCATAGGCATGGTGGGTTCCCCCGGCCAGATTGGCGGAAAAGCCATCCTCACGGGCTAGGTCGCAAGCAGCAAGCGTTGCCCCCACCGAGCGCCTTGAGCGCTCAGCCATGGCCTTCGACCAGGGAAAACCCAGCGTCCGTTGCTCTGTCGGCGAAAGCGTACCCATTGAAACTTTCTCGATCCAGGCCGGTTGATGGGCAAGCGCAAGTTGCCCATCAGTCGCAGAGGGCGCTTCGCAGAGCGATACACCGGCAAGCTCGTTTTCCACACGCTCCCTCAACAATCGATACTTTTCCATCGGAAATCGGTGACCCTTGGGCAAGGGCAATACAAAATGATCGCTATAAAAGGCCTTCATAGGTTCGCTACAGAAAATGAAACCGCCTGCTTTGCTTTTTACAGCGCAATAGACTGTCGCCGCACTGCAACAAACAAAGGTCGTGTTGCATCGCAACAAAATCGCTTGACAATTTGAATGAGATGGATAAACTTCGTTTTGTGCACTGCAGCATCTCGATAAAAACGGTTGTAAGTCTCTCCTACTCCTTGATCTTCATTGGCCTCTAACCTGACTTTGTCTTCATCTTAATTTTCAAAAGGAACCCTTATGTTTACGACACCCGATCAGTACCTCGCCGCTCACAAAGCCGCTATCGATACGCTTCACGCTGTTGCATTGAAATCGGTTGAAGGTTTTGAGCGCATGATGGAACTCCAACTCCAGGCAACCAAAGCAACCATGACCGAGAGCAATGAGCAAGTCAAGGCGCTGCTCGCTGCCAAAGACGCCAAAGCACTGACCGATCTCGCATCCCAAGGCATGCAACCCGCCTCAGACAAGGCGACTGCTTACGCGAAACATGTTTACGACATCGCGCGCGAAACCAGCGCAGAAATCGCAAAGCTCTACGAAACCCAAATGACCGAAGCCAACAAGCATGTATTCGCTTCGATTGAAAGCATGGCTAAGAATGCGCCTGCAGGTTCCGAAGGCGTTGTTTCCTTCGTCAAGAGTGCAATGGCAGCATCAAACAGTGCCTGGGATCAGGTCAGCAAGACCACACGCCAAGTTGTCGAAATGGCAGAAGCCAATGTTGCAGCAGTGACCAAGGCTCCCCGTACGGCGCCCCGTAAAGCTGCTTAATTGTCCCAAATACTTCCGGTCATCCGTTTCATACAATACGAGCGGATAGTCTTTTGACAAAACGCCTAGTCTTCTAAGTGCTTTTTGGAAGCAAATAAAACAGCTAGCCTTCGCTAGCTGTTTTTTTTTCGCGTTCAGACTGCCGTACTGTTTTGGCGACGAAGCTCAACAACCTTCGTTGAAACCTGAGATTTGCTAGCTAGCCCGTGCGCACTTGAACTTGGTGATTGTTGATCCATGCGGAATGACGACTCAAAGCGTTCACTGGCCTGCTGCCACCGGCTCTCGGCATCTTCAAAGTGACGCTCCTTGACATGCCCATAGCCTCTGATGTGTTCGGGCACCTGTGCAAGGACAACGAGTGCCTGGTAGGCCTCTGTCGAACGCGAACGGGATGCCAGATCATCAAATGAAGCCTCGAGCTTTTGAAGTGCGGACTGAAGACTCGCCTCGTAACGCTCGATCCAGGCTCGCTCTTTGCGTCGTT
>JALQWJ010000440.1 GCA_023258775.1 Burkholderiaceae bacterium
GGTGCCAAGACGACGTTGCATGATTTTCAATTCACCACGCATACGCGCACGCAATTTTGCATCCAAATGGGCAATCGGCTCGTCGAACAAAAAGAGCTTCGGCTCACGGACAATGGCGCGGCCAATGGCCGTGCGCTGCTTTTGACCGCCTGACAACTCCATCGGCTTGCGTTGAAGAAGATGTTCGATCTCGAGCATCTCTGCCGCGAAAGCAATACGCTTTTTGATTGTCTCTTCTGATTCATTACGCAGGCGAAGCGGGTTCGCCATATTTTCGTAAACCGTCTTATGGGGATAAAGCGCGTAGTTTTCAAACACCATCGCGATATCGCGATCCTTCGGTTCGAGATCATTCACACGCGTGTCACCGAAATGAATGTCACCCGCAGAGATATGCTCAAGTCCCGCGAGCATGCGCAATGTCGAAGACTTTCCGCAGCCCGAAGGGCCCAACACGGAGACAAACTCGCCGTCATTGCAGGTGATATTGAGATCTTTTACGGCAACCGTCTTACCGTAATATTTCCAAACATTGGTGATGGTTACTGAAGCCATTG
>JALQWJ010000441.1 GCA_023258775.1 Burkholderiaceae bacterium
CTGCAGGATTCTTCTCGGCAACCAGTTTGGCACAGCCATTACTAAACGCTAAGAAGTCATCATTTTTCGATACGAAATCAGTCTCGCAGTTCACTTCTAATAAAGCACCGGTTGTTCCCTGAATATAGGAAACAATGACACCTTCTGCGGCAATTCGTGAGGCGGCTTTACTGGCTTTGCTTCCCAGCTTCACGCGCAGAATTTCTTCGGCTTTGGCTAAATCACCATCGGCCTCCGTTAATGCTTTTTTGCACTCCATCATGGGGGCATCGGTTTTGGCGCGGAGTTCGCCAACCATTGCTGCAGTAATCGCGGGCATCAGTCTTCCTTCCCTTCTTCAACAAACTCTTCATCGCCCTCTTTCACCGAGTCCAAGACTTGCTGCACAGCATTTGCTTTACCTTCTAGGATGGCATCTGCGATTCCACGAACATAAAGAATGACCGCTTTACTCGAGTCATCATTACCAGGAACAATGTAATCAACACCCTCTGGAGAATGGTTAGTATCCACCACAGCAATTACTGGGATACCTAACTTATTTGCTTCAG
>JALQWJ010000442.1 GCA_023258775.1 Burkholderiaceae bacterium
CTTTTATCGCGTCGCCGTATCATGGCCGAACACTCAATCGAGGTGGTCGGCGAAAAATTACGCGCGATGATGCCCTGGATTAAAAACAATAAGCTCGTGGATAAGTCGCGAAACTAAGCACTCGGGTTTTATCAGTCGAGGACTTTTGTCCGAGTATATTGCGCGACGATATCAACAGGGGAAGCGATGCGCCAATTTCCATGGCCACATCCAATCATCGCCCGTGAGGGTTGGCCATTTTTGGGCATCGCAGTCATCGCTGCAATGTTTGCTGATGCCTGGCTTGGCAGTTTTTTTAGCGGGCTGCTTTGGGTTGCAGCGATTTTTGTGCTGCAGTTCTTCCGTGATCCGCCAAGGGTCGGTTCGGTTGATCCAGATGATGTCCTATCACCTGCCGATGGAAGAATCGTTGCAATCGAGCAGTGCGAAGATGCTTACGCGGATCGCCAGGCGCTGAAGATCAGCGTCTTCATGAACGTGTTCAATGTGCATTCCAATCGCATGCCGGTTGCAGGCCGTATTGAAAAGGTGGATTACTTTAGTGGCAGCT
>JALQWJ010000443.1 GCA_023258775.1 Burkholderiaceae bacterium
ATGCGCCTTCACATGATGCAATTGCGACCCTGCGGCTTGCGCAAAAGCACTTAAGGCGCCTGCCTGGTAGAGGACAAGCTCGTAAGCCTCATCAGGGGTAATGCTCATGGTGCGTCGGCCAAATCCTTGTAAATCGGGTAGGCCTGGATGAGCGCCGATCGCCACACCCTGTGCCGCCGCCAGATTGACGGTTGCGCGGACCGTGGAAGGGTCGCCTGCATGAAAACCACAGGCAATATTAGCTGAGCTGATAAGCGGCATGAGCGCTGCGTCGTTACCCATTGTCCAGGCACCAAAGCTTTCCCCCATATCGGCATTCAGATCGACCACCGCTTTGCCCGCTGTCGTTTGCCCGTGCTCTGCTTGTCTCATCGCCTATGCTCCGTATCGTGAAAACGTTGTCCGAATTTTGCTTGCAAGGCCTGCTCGACGCGGATTTGTAGCCTTTGCATGGCGTACGACATCCGATCAGCCTCTTCAAGCGTAATTAAGTGAAACTGAATGAAGTTACCAGCGGCGGCTTGCGAGAGCATGGGATAGG
>JALQWJ010000444.1:0-238 GCA_023258775.1 Burkholderiaceae bacterium
ACAAGAGCAAGGCTTATGAGAAATACTACAAATTGTAGCGGTGCGAGAATGCCTTGTACTAAGGTCCAAACAGTCTGATCGCGGCGCAGACGTTCCTGGGGGCTGTACAAGGCCCTTACTTCGGAT
The DNA here is from genome assembly GCA_023258775.1 of Burkholderiaceae bacterium. GTDB lineage: Bacteria > Pseudomonadota > Gammaproteobacteria > Burkholderiales > Burkholderiaceae_E > UBA3064. Next base: position 127 of record JALQWJ010000444.1, read on the forward strand.
ATTGATGCAGCGCGCTCCATGGTGGTCATACCGGTGTGTCGTCCTCACTCGCTGGCTGATGGCTCATTGCCAAGCCTTTCTTGTGGGTCAATGTAGACCGATGACGAGCAAC
>JALQWJ010000444.1:248-541 GCA_023258775.1 Burkholderiaceae bacterium
TTTATTTCACTAGACAGTTTTCAGGAATGTCCAAAGTAACTGACAAAATATCCGACAAAATTTGCACAAACCAGTAGGAAAGCAGCATTTTTTTTTGTAAGATCGCGTTTCGCTGATTGTCTTAGACGGTTTGTACCGTTTAATGACAGCGATTGCGCTTCAGGGATCAAGTCGAAAAGAATCATCGAATCGAAGGAATCAGGGCGGATAACAACAGGCTCGCCAAGGGCCGGACCCCGGTGTCTGGACTAGACGAGCCGCACAATGACAAGGCGGATCGAGTTCCATGAAAC
>JALQWJ010000445.1 GCA_023258775.1 Burkholderiaceae bacterium
GTGAGGGTTTCGACTGGCAGGGCGCACTTCCTGATCCCAGTGGTCTGCGCAGTGCGGTTGGTTTGGTATGGCGAAACGCGGTCTTGTGGGTCAGCTTTTTTGCGATTCTAACAATGGCAGGCTGGCTGGGCCGTTAAGCGCCTTGTGCCTGTTCATTGACTATATCCTGCCAAATTGCATAACGATGCGGGTCAATCTCGTCTTGTTTAATCGCCAACTGAATCGCACAACCCGGTTCTTGAAGATGTTTGCAGTTATGGTACTTGCATTGACCGAGCCGTTCAGCCCACTCGGGGAAACTGTGCTCTATTTCAGACCGGGAGCAATGAACAAGGCCAAACTGCTGAAAACCAGGCGAATCGATGATTCGACTGCCAGGTTTGAATTCACCGACAGGTAGGTCAAAGCATTTCGAAAAACTGGTCGTGTGTTTGCCAGTGTTAAGCGCGCGCGACCAGTGCTGCGTTTTGAGATCAGCCTCTGGCACCAGGCGATTGATCAATGTTGATTTGCCCATCCCGGATTGCCCTAGCAGTAAGCT
>JALQWJ010000446.1 GCA_023258775.1 Burkholderiaceae bacterium
CCCTGTCGTGCAGAAAACGCGGCGAGCGCAGCTGCAGTATCCGAATTATCGGTAATAAGTTTTAGGTCACAACCCTTTTCGATGAGTTTGGCGGCTTGCCATAATTTTGATTCGACAATCCCAACGGCATAAAGAATATCTTTAATACCAGCTTCGAAAAATTGCTCAGCTTCTTTTAAAGTAGAAACAGTAATTCCCTTTGCACCGGCGGCTAATTGCAGCTTAGCAATATCGATTGATTTGCTCGTCTTGACGTGGGGGCGAAAGTTCACCCCTAAGAGGCGCGTTCGTTGCTGCATGCGTTGAAGATTAAACGTCATGCGTTGCATATCGATCAGCGCTGCAGGGGTATCAAGATCCTGAAGTTTCATAGGGCAGCTTCATGCATGGGCAGTTGTCGTATCGGCAATCGTGACTCGTTGAAGTAATCTTCGATACCCATCATAGCCTCCTGTTGCTCTGTGGACCAGGCAACGGTTATCCCAAATCAATAGCGTGCCTTCTTCCCATCGATGACGGTAAATGACCTCTTCGGAAGCCA
>JALQWJ010000447.1 GCA_023258775.1 Burkholderiaceae bacterium
TGCTGCTGCCTGAGGATTTCTTCCTGCTGGATTTGGGCAGCTTCTTGTTCCTCCTGCTGCTGCCTGAGGATTTCTTCCTGCTGGATTCGGGCGGATTCTTGCTCCTCCTGCTGCTGCCTGAGGATTTCTTCCTGCTGGATTCGGGCGGCTTCTTGCTCCTCCTGCAGCTGCCTATAGAATTCATCCTCCTCCAAGTTGGGGTTAGGGTTAGGGTTAGGGTTAGGGTTACTTGCTTTTCCCAATCCCGAAATGTCTTTGTATTTTTGGCTCTGGCTATTGCCAGTTCACTTTCACTGTTGTCGGTCATGGTGATTGTGGGGGGGGAAGCGGAGTGATCAATGATCAGGGTGGTCCTTGGCCAGGGGGCTTTGTTAGGTTGCAGGTATCATATTTTGGGTATCTACAGCCACCAATCAACACTCTCTATCTTTGGTATGGTATTGTGTAGGTAGAGAGAGATAAAAGAAGTAGTGTACGCGGTACAGTCTTGGCTTGTATTAGTTACACTATTTTTGTGTAACTTGTTCCAATACACTTTTGT
>JALQWJ010000448.1 GCA_023258775.1 Burkholderiaceae bacterium
CTTATCGTATCGGGCTATCGCATTTCACAGGCTAGTCTCGGGTTGGTGAATGTCCTTGATGTTTATCCGCTTCTTTGTGCACTGCTCGGTATAAGCGCTGAACCGCATCAAGGCACTGATGCCTTAGTGCGAGCAGGCTTGCTCACTAAAGTGCCATAGTCGGTCGGCGAGGCCCGACTGCGCCGCAAGTGGGCTCACGGCAGCGACGCGACAATCAGCGAAATACATACCGCTTTGCTCGGTGCTTGCATGGTCAATGCAATGAAGCGTTGTTGCCGCACCTTCTTCGGGGCTTAGCATCGGCCGCAATCGCAGCAAAGGTCTTAGCAGGCCGGGCACGCTTCGCCAGATCTCGGTTGCGACAACCCCAGGGTGAAGGGCATAGCAACTGATCCCTGTGTGCTTTAAGCGCTGCGCAAGCGATTTGGTATAAAGAATATTACACAGCTTGGAGACCGCGTATTCCGAAACGCCCGTCAGCGATCTTGTCGGACTCTGCAGGTTTTCCCAGGGAATCGAGCGTGCCATCCAATGAGCACG
>JALQWJ010000449.1:0-274 GCA_023258775.1 Burkholderiaceae bacterium
GTAGTCAGCGTGACCTGGGCAGTCAACGTGTGCGTAGTGACGCTTCTCTGTCTGGTACTCAATGTGAGCAATAGAGATTGTGATACCGCGTTGACGCTCTTCAGGAGCCTTATCGATCTGATCGAAAGGTGTGAATGGGTTTACATCTGGGTACTTGTCGTGCAAAACCTTTGAGATAGCTGCAGTAAGTGTTGTCTTACCATGGTCAATGTGACCGATGGTTCCAATGTTTACGTGCGGCTTTGTGCGCTCGAACTTGGCCTTTGCCATTTTG
>JALQWJ010000449.1:284-531 GCA_023258775.1 Burkholderiaceae bacterium
CCTCTTTCGTTTCCTAGTGCTTAGTTATTAGGGGTTGTGCTTTTACTTATTAGGGATTATTCGCCGCGAACCTTCGCAATGATTTCCTTCGCTACGTTGCCTGGTACTTCTGCATACGAATCGAACTCCATTGAGTAGCTTGCGCGACCTTGTGTTCTGGAGCGGAGATCGCCGACATAACCGAACATCTCCGACAACGGAACTAGCGCCCTAACAACGCGGGCACCTGACCGCTCGTCCATGGCCT
>JALQWJ010000044.1 GCA_023258775.1 Burkholderiaceae bacterium
CGAGTGGACGCAACAATCCGAGGCGCTTCCAATGGATAACGTACCCAACCGCCTCAAGGCCTTGCTTATTGATGCTAAACTTTGGGTTGACAAAAATTTATAACCATAAACAGCCTGTGATCTACTGAATCTGAGATGTTTTTTGCGCAACGGCTTGGACTGCCGCTTGCTTGCAGCCTTTTTTTCTTATTCCTGGCAGCCAGCGTATCGATTCGGCAGTCCTTTCTTTTTCTCGTCGGACTCGGGCTTGGCGCTTGTCTGGCTGGGGCTCGCTTTGGCTTTACAACAGGATGGCGGGATTTGGTCCGCAAACGCGACCCCAGCGGCGTCTTGGGCCAAGCCCTATTGCTGTTCTTGGCAAGCGCCATCGCGCTTCCATTGCTTTCAAACTTCGATGAACTTCAAAGCGCTGCAGGCCCACTAAGCCTAAGCCTTGTGATTGGCGCGTTCGTATTTGGCGCGAGCATGCAAATTGCCGACGGTTGTGGTTCGGGAACGCTCTACAAAGCCGGCATGGGTGTTGCCCTGAATATGGGTATCCTGCCACTTTTTGCACTGGGCAGTTTCTTGGGCTCCGTGCACCTTCCTTTTTGGTTAAGTCTTGGTAGCCTTCCGCCCGTACTTTTGCTGAATCACCTTGATCTCTGGGCGAGCCTGCTGCTTACAGCTTGTCTGATTGCGCTGTTGCTGCTTGGCGTGCGGCTTTTCGTTGGCCCCAATAGAACATGGATTAAATCGACTTGGGTATACGGTGCCATTGGCCTTGCTCTCTTAGCGAGCTTGAATTTATTGTTGGCCGGGCAGGCCTGGGGCGTGGTCTATGGTTTTGGGCTTTGGGCAGCCAAGATTGCGGTTGCTAGCACTGCATTTGATCCAGGTAATCATGGCTTTTGGGGGGCTGCACAGCATCAGGATCGACTACGCGAGTCGTTATTGCTCGATGTAACCTCGATTACCAATATAGGGATACTCGCAGGTGCCTTCTGGGTTCACCAATGGAAGGGCTACAACGATGACAAGCGTGGTTCGCTACAAAAACAACCCGCACCAACCCATAGCGTAAAGCAGTGGCTTATTGCGCTCTTGGCAGGATTTATCATGGGCTACAGTTCCAGACTCGCCTTTGGATGCAATGTTGGTGCCATGTTGAGCGGCATCTCAACTGGAAGTCTTCACGGCTGGCTTTGGCTTCTTATCGCCTTTGTTGGGACGCTGATTGGGATTCGAATTCGAGAACGATATGGGTTCTAAAAACATAAGGGCAGCTGTTTTTTGGATCTGCTTGCTTATCCTAATTGTTTGGGATTTCCATGTTTCGGCACCTATTGACTTGCGTTTTGAACCACCACTGATTGCCGCTGGCTCGGGTAAAGCAAGTTCCGGGGCACATTGCGCCATCGTTTCAGACTAAGTGATCGGTAATGATCCTTCGTTAAAGCGCAAGTTGACCAATCAAGGCTGCGGCATAACGCCATCTTGAGCTTTAAGACCGCATCGTAAGGCTTAGGCTAAAAAGCCAACCCGCCGACGCAAGGGTGTTTGTGCTGGCAGATCAGCGGCTTTGACCTGATCGCTACCTCGAAGGCGTGCGTTACCAAATCCTGTCATCCATGCTCTTCGCATCTCACGGGGTGCCAAGTCAATCAGTGCGTCGAGCGCGTCCTCGCCTGGTTCAAGCTCAAAAAAGGATCCCCAGCCATGCTCGCTGCGTATTTGCTGGTACATCCGCGAAGCAATCTTTCTTGAAGCTTCGGCATCGGGCGCCTCGATCTGAAAAACATTCATGCGGTTAAGAATCGGATCGGGGATGGCATGCTCATCATTGGCTGTTGTCACCCAGATCACCCCACTTGCATCAATGGGCACTTCAGCGAATTCATCAATAAAGTGCTGCGCACTGTCGTGCTCTAACAAACTGTAGAGTGCACCGAGTGGATCGTATTGCGCTTCAGTCGCCGCCTTATCAATCTCATCAACCACAATCACTGGGTTGGCAAACTGGCCATCGACGAGCGCTTCAAAGACCTTTCCGGGTCTTGATCCTTTCCACTGAGAGGAAGAACCAGATAACAACCAGCCTGCCGTCATTGAACTCATCGGTACAAGATTCATACCTGTACCGAGCAGCTCAGCAATTTGCCGTGCGAAGTGAGTCTTACCAACGCCAGGCGGTCCAAGAAGCAACATTGGGGTAAGCTGCAGGCTATCACTACAGTCCTGGCTCAGCGCCAGATGACGCTTGACATCATCAAGCGCTAATTTGAAATTAGGCAAACTTTCGTAAAGTTCATCCATCACAGGCAAACCAGAAGGTTTGACCGAAAACCGCTCAGGACCTGATTCGAGCATCCGCTCGTAGGTATTTGCCAGCGTTTCGCGCTCCTTCATCGATCCAGAATCCCGCAAGCGCTGAAGCTTGCGTTCTACATCTTGCAGCCTGAACACGGCGCGCATATTGGCAATCGGAAAACGAATCGGCAATTGCGAAGCTGCGGATGAGTCGGGATTGCTAGCCTGCATGAAACCATCTCCCTTTTCAAAACCATGAATAGACTTCACTTCCAGGATAATAAGGCTTAAGCGACTGGTCAACAGCCTTGTTTTGCAAGCACGTGATTTACCTCTTCGAGGTACAAAAGTTTTCAAAGCAAGATCATCAAGCAGTGCAAAAAAGGGAGTAAAGATGGCGTTCAAGGCAATTGTTATTGGTGCACTCGGTGTGATCGGGCGCTATATCGTTGAGCGCTTGGAAAAAGATCCAAGCTGGGAGATTGTCGGGGTATCGAGGCGCCAGGGACCAAGCCGAAAAAGCGTGCATTATTTGGCGCTCGATGTGCTCGATGCCAAGGCCTGTGAGCAATGTATCCAGTCAATTGACGGGATCACCCATGTCTTTTATGCAGCCTTTCAGCCCACGCAAGGCCCGGCAGCCGGCTACGCAAGCAATATCGAGGCAAATAGAGATATGCTCGTGAATACGGTCAGCGCTGTTGTAAAAAACCATGCAAGTTTGCAACGCGTTGTTCTCGTCACTGGAACAAAATACTATGGGGTCCACCTTGGCCCAATTAAGACGCCTGCCCGGGAATCTGACCCCCGACATATACCTCCCAATTACTATTTCGACCAGATCGATTGGCTGAGCAGCTATCAGGCTGGCTCAACGAACGCGAGCGATCGCGCAGCACGGTCATGGGACTGGGTTGAATTACGTCCGCAGACCTTATGCGGTTTTGCGCCTGGCACAGCGATGAGCATCATTCCTGTAATCGCGGTCTACGCTGCACTTTCTAAAGCATTAGGACTCCCCTTGCGCTTTCCTGGTAAGCACGGTGCATGGACCTCGCTTTATCAGGCGACCGACTCGGCCCACTTTGCTGAAGCCGCTGTTTGGGCCGCGCTTGAAGCACGTGCATCCAATCAGGCATTCAACATTACTAACGGCGATTATTTTCGCTGGTGCAATATCTGGCCAAGCATTGCCAGCGTTTTTGAGATGCCCTGGGATCAGCCGCAAACGATCAGCCTCAGTCAGCAAATGCCAGCACTAAAGTCACGCTGGGTTGAATTACAACAACGATATGACTTGCAGAACATAGACTATGAATCACTGGTTGCGTGGCCCTTTGGCGATTATGTCTTTGGTTCTGACTGGGACGTCATGACATCCACCACCAAGGCGAGACAATTTGGTTTTCACCCGGTGGTTGATAGCGAACAAATGTTTATTGACCTACTCACTGCGTTTCGGCGAGAGCGCATCACGCCCTAGGCTGCGTCCTAATTTCTTAAACTGGTTTTGCTTCATCAGCGATGAGTTCACGCAATTGTGCCTTGGCAATCTTCTCAAGTGTGGAGCGTGGAAAATCTTCAACGATCTTGATTTGGCGCGGTTGCTTAAACGACGCCAATTGTTCGGCGCAAGCCTTTAAAACAGCTTCTTCAACAAACCGGGGCTCATACCCCGCTGATAAACGCAAACAGGCCACCGGGACCTGATCAAGCATCGGATCAGATTTTGCAACAACGGCCACTTCGACCACGCCTGGCACAGTCATGATGACGCGTTCAATTTCCGAAGCAGCAACATTCTCCCCGCCAACCTTAAGCATATCTTTAGAGCGGTCTGAGAAAAAATAAGAACCATCCTCACCGATCCGAACAAGATCACCTGTCAGAAAATAGCCCTCATCGTCAAAAGATGCTTCTGTCGCCTCAGCGTTGTGAAGGTACTCTGCAAACAGGCTCAGTCCGCGAACACCTCGTATCGACAATTCGCCTGTTTCACCCGGCACCGCTTCCCGGCCATTAACCAAAACGCGAATCTCGTACTCAGGAGCAGGTCGGCCGATTGACAAGGGTGTGTTGGGCATGCCTGGTATACCAGTAATGCCGTGAGTGATGGTCTCGGTCATACCCCACCAGCCCACTGTCTGTAAACCAAAATAGGCGTCCTGAGGCGGCGAACACACGGATGATCCCCAGAGGCGATAGTGATGAACATTTGGACGATCCTGTTGGGCAAGTGCACGAACACAGAACTGGACGAGCGAGGCGAACGTACAACGATGTTTGAGCGAAATCGGCCAAAATCGGCTCGCCGAGAAACGCGGCATCACGACGGCAGTCGCACCTGCCCACATGCTTGCGAGCATCGAGTAAGCCTGTGCATTGGTGTGAAACAAGGGTAAGCTGACCAATTGGATGTCTTGATGGGTGAGGCATTCGTGTAGCGCATTCATGCGGGCACCCCATAAGGCATTGGCATGCGTCCAGCAAACCGCCTTTGGTCTGGAGGTAGTCCCCGAGGTGTATTGGACTGAAAATCGTAACAATGGGTCTGGTTCCCTATCTGGTAAACGATCAATTGGCGCCTCCAGTGCATCGAAACCATCATCGGTACCTGGTTTGTTGCGACCAGCATCCTGCCCTTGATCGGTCGTTGTCACCACGATCCAACGCAAGGCTTTGCAAGCCTGCTGAACAAGACTTGCAAATCGAGGCTGGGTAATTGCAGCGACCGCCCCTGAATGTTCGGCAAAATATCTCAACTCATCGGCGCTTGATTTCGCATTGGTAGTAACGGCAACAGCACCAAGCCATCCGCAAGCAAACCATGCGATGACTGCTTCAGGGCAGTTCTCGAGGTGGACGATGACATGGTCGCCGCAACGAATGCCACGTTGGTGCAGACCTGCTGCAGTCCCTTGCACCTTCTCCAAGAAAGACCTGTAACTATAGGTTGATTGTTCACCTTCGAAAGGCTCCCAAATCAAATACGGGTGCTCACCCAATCTTTTCGCTTGATGGCTTAACAAGTACCGAATATCCATGCCGTTGAAGGGATGGTGATTGGGTCGAATCATGTTGTTTCGGCATGTATAACGCACGCAAGTCTCCGGATACTGATCGGTTCATGTTTCAATACGTCACAATTATCGGATCAAAGCTCAATGTCGCAAGGAGATGACTTCATGGAATTGGAACTTAAAGGTAAGCGGGTATTAATTACTGGCGCAAGCAAGGGTATCGGCCTTGCCTGCGCAGCCCATTTCCTTCGTGAGGGCGCACAGGTCTGCATCGTATCCCGTCAGCAAAAACACCTGGACGAGGCCATGGCTCATTTGCAGCAGCAAAGGCCATTAAACGCCAACGAGCAAAGCTCAATTAGGGCAAACGAGCAAAGCTCAATCAGGGCAAAGGAGCAAAGCTCAGTGGAATGCCTGCCGCCAATTCATCGATGCGCCGATCTTTGCGACGCCAGTCAGGCCCAGGCACTGGTGGCAGAACTCGAACGCATCTGGGGAGCCATTGATATCTTGGTGAACTCAGCTGGCGCAGCCAGGCGAACTCCAGCCGCTGAACTCAGTGCCCAAGCCTATGCCGATGCAATGCAGGCTAAATACTTTAGCTATACCAACGTCATCGATCCTTGCATCAAAGCGATGGCATCTCGTGGCCATGGGGTGATCGTTAATGTGATTGGTGCAGGCGGGAAAGTTGCAAGCCCGATTCATATTCCTGGAGGTGCGGCTAACGCGGCACTTATGTTAGTGACGGCTGGACTCGCTAATGCCTATGCCCATCAGGGCGTTAGGGTGGTGGCGGTAAATCCCGGACTCACCCTCACCGCAAGGCTCGAGGAAGGCCTTGTGGCCGATGCCAGGGCCCAGGGGATCACAGCCGAAGAGGCACAACGTCGAGCAACAGCGAAGATTCCCATGGGCCGAATTGCGCACCCCGATGAAGTTGCCGATACGGTTGTCTATCTAGCAAGTGCTCGTGCAAGCTACGTCACCGGCGTGAGTATTGCCATGGATGGCAGCACCACGCCACTGATTTAAGTTAGAGGGCTTGTCCACCATCGACCGCAATCGTCTGACCTGTTACCCAGGAGGCAAGATCGCTCGCTAAAAACGCAGCGACGCTCGCGACCTCTTCGGGGGTTCCATAACGACCAGACGGAATACCCGAAAGGATTCTTTCATAGAGTTTGGGATTTTCTCGCTTTGCAACATCCCAGGTACCACCTTCAAAAAATATAGAACCCGGAGCGATACAATTCACACGGATTTTCTTAGGAGCAAACAAAAGCGCCTGAGTCTGGGTATATTCAATCAGCGCCGCTTTCACGGCACCATAAGGCGGCGTGCGAACGCTTGCCCCAAGTCCCGAAATCGACGAGATATGAATAATGCTTCCGCCTTGATTTTCAAGCGCTGGCATCGCAGCGTGGCAGGCACGTACGGTTGCCATTAAATCAATTTGTACGCTTGCAGCCCAACCCGCCTCATCGTCGGTGCGTCCAAAGCCAGAGGCATTGTTCACCAGGCAGTCAATGCCGCCTAGAAAAGATTGAGCCTCGCTGACCCACTGTTTAATCGCCTGAGCATCGCCTAGATCGCATGCACTGGCTAAAACTCTTCCCCCATGCTGACTCAGACTCTGCTTCGCCTGATCAAGCGCGGCCTGTGATCGCGCGCAAATCGCCACATCAGCACCTGCCATCGCAAACGCTTCAGCAATCGAAAAACCAATACCGCGGCTTCCGCCGGCAATAAGTGCCCTTCTGCCTTTAAGATCAATCTTCATCAAGCAAATCTCCCAAAACGCTCATTTTGCCTCTCGTGCTAGCCTTGCAACGCGAAAAAGCTTTGATCTTCCATGCAAAGCGTCCCGAATTTCGCGAACTGAAAGCGTTACCTACCCTTTTCGCTATTGATACGCATGCAAGGTCCTCATCGCACATCCAAGCATCAGCAACTGGTTGAAGCGCAACGCTATCACTATGCCTGGCGAAGTTTCCCGCTTTTTGTCGCAACCTTTACGGCTGGTGCCATCCTTGAGCTGGCATCAGCATGGCAGGCATCTACGGCACTTCAGATCGCCGTTTGGAGTGGCTTTGGCCTAGCCTGTTTGCTTTGGGCCCTCTGGATACTGCGCGATCGTCACCAATCAAGCCAAGAAAGCTCAGATCGCCAATCGGCTTCGGCTAAGGAAGAAAAACAGTTACAAGCGCTCTTACTGGCGGTTGGTAGTCTCGTCGGTTTGGGATGGATTGGGCTGTTCCCTGCAAGCGAGCGCCACGCCGTAAGTTTTGTGCTTTTTCACACTGGGTACTTGCTCATCAGCCTTTTGTGCCTTGGCAGTCTGAAGCGGCTATTTTTGATCGCTACAGTTCCTGCACTGTTACCGATTCCCGCAGTCCTGATTTTGTATCAGGAAATGATAGGCCTACCACTACAGGCAGCCATGATTCTAATTCCAGCAGTCATGCTAGGCTTTCAACGACGTCTTGAGATCATGATCACTGAGTTGCTCGAGTTGCGTTTCAGTCAGCTCGATCTTCTCGACGATTTGCAGGCTCAAAGGGATGCTGCCCATCAGGCTAATCTCGCCAAGTCGAGCTTTCTGGCTACAGCAAGCCATGATCTTCGACAACCGATGCATTCTTTAAATCTTTATCTGGCATCCACAGCAGCATATCCCTTATCGGATGACTTAAGAGATATGGTCAAAAGAATGCAGCAATGTGCAGGCTATATGAATGAAATGTTCGATTCACTGCTCGATATTGCAAGGCTTGATGCGCAGGTGATAGCACCGCGCATCGAGGCCATAAGCCTTCAATCGATCCTGCTTCGTTTGCAATCGGAGTTTCAAACAATTGCTGATGCACGAGCGATCGAGCTTCGCTTTAGTGCGGCTTCAAGTTTGGCGGTGCTCAGCGACGCCGGCATGCTCGAGCGGATCTTGCGAAACCTGATTTCAAATGCCCTGAAATATACGAGAATTGGAACAGTCCAGGTCATAGCGAAACAGCGTGGCAACCGCGTGAGAATTGCAGTCATCGACTCCGGACCAGGTATACCACGCACCTTGAGGCGTCGCGTATTTGAAGAGTTTGCCAGGGTTCGCGAAGACGGACTTGCCGAAGGGCCGCGAGGCTTTGGCTTAGGTTTGGCGATTGCGAGAAGGCTGGCGGACACCCTAAGCATCGGACTGCGCTTGCGATCTAGTGCATTTCGCGGATCAAGCTTTTGTATCGATCTACCAACTGCACCATTTGCGCAACTCAAGCTTTCCCTGGATAAAAGCCAAACAACCGCATCGCTTGAAGGCCAGCTCGTGCTGGTCGTTGACGACGACCTGGAAGTGCTTACTGCAATGACGCTCATGCTGACCCTGCAAGGCTGCCGAATCCTGGCTGCAGGGGGCTTTCAGGAAGCGCTCCAACAGTGTGAACGGATGCACAACAAACCATCACTACTTGTTTGTGACTACGCGCTTGGTCTTGAGAAAGACGGTTTACAGCTAATCGAACATATTCGTGAGGAATTTAATCACGATATACCCGCTGTACTCATCACCGGGGATACATCAGCAGAACATGTTGCGCTTTTTGCCCGCTCAGGTGTTGAAGTGCTTCACAAACCGGTCCATCCCGACACCATGATTCAGGCGATGAGACGGGCACTGCAAGAGGTCTGAGGTTTTTTGCGATGACAGATGCAAAAGCGCCACTCGGATAGGTCCGACTAGGCTGTTGAGGCTTCCTGATGAAAAGGGAAATCTCTGCCAGGGGCAGCTGCGAATAGACTCTTGGTGTAGGCATGCTTAGGAGCGCTAAACACCTCAAGCGCAGCGCCATATTCAACGACCTCGCCCTTTGACATCACCACAATGTCATCGCAAACTTGAGCAGCAACCCGCAAATCATGTGTTATGAAAAGCATTGCAAGATTGAGGCGCTGACGAATTTCCTCTAGCAATTCTAGGACCTGCGCTTGCACGCTAACATCGAGCGCTGACACTGCCTCATCAGCAATTAAAAGCTCAGGCTCCATCGCAAGCGCTCGCGCAATGCTGATACGCTGCCTTTGGCCACCTGAGAACTGATGCGGATAGCGATTCAAGACCGACGGATCCATCCGTACCCATTCCATCAAGGAGCGCGCTCGCTTGGCCGCCTCCTCGCGTGAAAGGCCGAAATTCATTGGACCTTCCATGATCGTCTCGCCAACCGTCCTACGTGGATTCAACGATCGATATGGATCTTGAAACACAATCTGTACCCGCTTACGCAGCGCACGCAACTTGGCTCCGGAAAGCTTGGCCAAGTCATCGCCCTCGAGATCGATCGTGCCTGCGCTTGGATCAATTAGGCGCACGACGCATCGAGCA
>JALQWJ010000450.1 GCA_023258775.1 Burkholderiaceae bacterium
GTCGTTCATTGCAAAAATAGAAACCGGCGAGCGACGCCTGACCGCAGCAGAACTGATCACGCTGTGCCGCCACTTGGGTATAGATGTCCAAGAGCTTGTGGCTCAGGTTGTTACGCAGCTGGAGCAGCGCTATGTGATTGACGAGGCCGCTAACGTTGCTACGAGCAAGTCTTCACACAAGTATCCAGCGCATCGCGAGCCACCTGATCGGATTGGTAAACTCGGAAAATCTTGAACAGCATTAAGAGCTGAGGACTGATCTTTTTTTTTTTTCCTTTGTCTCTCTTTGCTTGCACCTCATTGCACCAAGTGCTCTCAGGTCAAGCCATGTCCTAGATATAACTGCATCTGACTTACGCCTGCATTTAATTGCCTAAGCAAGGCCAACTTATTTACTATATGTGTGTGACTTTTTTATACGGTACTACGTTGAGTATTTGTTCTCAATGTGTAAGTACCTAGCCAAAGACTTCTTGAAGTGGCTTTGTAATCACTGTCTAATCTGTAGAAACGTTATAAATAAATAGGCTTTTA
>JALQWJ010000451.1:0-246 GCA_023258775.1 Burkholderiaceae bacterium
GCATCGTTCATTGTATGGTAACGATCCAGGGATTAGATCGTAGTAAGATCACAGCCCGTCCCTACTCAGGTGCTGGTCAGTCGGCGACCGATATGGAAGCACTGGTGGCTTATGTTGTTGAGGAATCGCGTGGCATGAAGATCAATGTGCCCCAACACCACCTAAAGGAGAAAGAGGCTTTTGCGCGAGGGGAGAAGATCTTCTACTTCCGCGGCGGTCCTTATGACTTTTCCTGCGCCTCTTGCC
>JALQWJ010000451.1:257-530 GCA_023258775.1 Burkholderiaceae bacterium
AAGGTCTACCCAACCTCACCAAAACCGAGCCGGCACAAAAAGCGTTTGCCAGCTGGCCTGCGTATCGGGTCTCACAAGGCGCACTCCGAACCATGCAGTGGCGGATTTATGACTGTTTTCGTCAGCAGCGTTTTCCCGAACTGAAGTACCTGTCACCAGCTTCAGTCGACCTGATTACCTTTTTAGGTGTTCGGGCTAATGGCGGCGTGATGGAAACGCCAGCGATCAAGCGCTAAGGAGAAGGTGATGAAAAACATAAAACCATTTTTACTT
>JALQWJ010000452.1 GCA_023258775.1 Burkholderiaceae bacterium
AAAAACGTCACGACAAGGCCGCACGCAAACACTTAGGTTCACGCAGAGTAACCTTCGATTATATCCCTAGTGTCAAGTGAGGGTGGTTTCACCTGAGCGAATCGCGCGCCTTTGGGCGACTAAAGCCTCGTAGCGCTCGCGATCATCTGCGCTTGTAAGACCCTCTTGAACAAGCTGATCGATGGCGACCCGGATGCTTTGGTCAGCCAATTGGAGCAGTGCCCCTTGAAATTCGCTTCTTGCGGCCTGCTCATCGATTAAAAGTACCCACGCCAAAGCGCGATTGAGACGCTTTCGCCAGGGCGCCCATCGATCAGGGTTGGCCGCGCAAACTTGGTCTAAGTGGAGGCTCAGGGCCGCCAGATCCGAGCCCTGATCGGTAATGGAAAAGCCATCAAGTTTCATCGCTTCGACCAGGATTTCCGGCCAAAAGGCTTGCAGGGACGAAGGCTCCCGCAAATTCAGTCTTGGGAAACGAAGCAGCAGGACAAGCGCCTTTTCGATGAGGCTTATCGCCTGGTGTCGCGGA
>JALQWJ010000453.1 GCA_023258775.1 Burkholderiaceae bacterium
CTGGCTTGCTAACCACTTGTTGCTTAGCCACCATACCCGACTTCAACAAGTCATCGATTCAGGGCAAGACAGTCTGGTGCTCGAAACGCTCGCTGCGGTCTTTGCCATTGATCCTAATTTGCTGCGACGTCTGTGGCGCCATCCAATTGTGATGCCCGCCGAACTCAACGACTGGCAACTGCCGCGCATGCTGGCCTGGCTGCAACAAAAACCGGAGCGCCTCTGGCCAGGAAGCGAAGCAAGTTGGGAACGTTTGTTTGAAGAGCTTGCGCTGATTTCACCGCCCTCTTAGCTGGCTCGACTTATCGCTTTCAATACAAAAGCTAGCGAACGGGCGCAAAGCCGCGCCGTTGCTTGATATTTGATTTTCTGTCAGCACTCATGGGCACACGTCTGGGCACACAAATCAAGAATGCTGCGCTGATTGTTCACGTTTCCAGGACTCACTTCCTCGTTTCCTTGCAGACAAGCAAACCACCCAACTCATCTCGTCGAGTGCACTTGTAGCCACACTGATAGTCGCCTTG
>JALQWJ010000454.1 GCA_023258775.1 Burkholderiaceae bacterium
GTCGGGACTACAAAAAGGTTGGCCATAAGCCGTAAAATCCAGGTTTCCTTATGTTCTTAAAAATGCCTGGATGGCGAAATAGGTAGACGCAAGGGACTTAAAATCCCTCGGACCGAAAGGTTCATGCCGGTTCGATTCCGGCTCCAGGTACCAAACATGCCCCCTTGGCGGAATTGGTAGACGCGCTAGACTTAGGATCTAGTCTTCGGGTGGGAGTTCGAGTCTCCCAGGGGGTACCAAATTATTTAGCATGGTTAAAGATCAGGAAATCGTCTTCATTACTACCACTCTGTACACCAAGTGGTTGGATTATTCCCAAAAATTAATTAAAAAACATTTTCCTGAAAGTGAGACTATAGTTATAGACGGAAGACAAAATTGGCCTTATGCTTGGTTTTATTGGTTGGAGAAATTAAAGAGCACTAATGCTAAGTGGTTTGTTCATATAGATGAGGACTGCTTTCTTTCAGGTAAAAGTGGTTTATTGAGTCTTATAGAAAAAATGGAATCAGAGGGATCAACTCTTT
>JALQWJ010000455.1 GCA_023258775.1 Burkholderiaceae bacterium
GTTGGCCATGTCGTCTCCGAGGACTTTCTGGAGCCCGAGGTGTAACTCGAACCGTTGTGCTTCGCTGATCGCCATCGTACGTTCCTCCTGGCTGGTGAGTCACGGGAGATGTGTGCTGGGAGTTCAGAAGAGGGAGAGCCGGGCGTAGTCTGAGGGATGTATCCGCCCCTTTAGCTCAGTCGGTAGAGCAGCGGACTTTTAATCCGTTGGTCCAGGGTTCGAGCCCCTGAGGGGGCACATGAACGATCGGTACAACGCCATCACCGTTTCGGTCGAGGGTCGATTCGCCACGGTCACGCTCGCCCGCCCGGAGAAGCGCAACGCGCTGTCGGTCGAGACGATGCTCGAACTGACCGATGCCTTCCGACGTATTGGTCGAGGCGAAGGTGAGTTCGCGGCAGTCGACGGCGTGATCCTCGCGGCCGAGGGTCCGGTGTTCTCGGCTGGTCACAACTTCGGCGACATGGCTGGTGCCGATGTCGACACGACCCAGCACGTCTTCGAGGTGTGCACCGAGATGATGGAC
>JALQWJ010000456.1:0-252 GCA_023258775.1 Burkholderiaceae bacterium
GATCTATTTTTCGAGTGTGCTAATTAAAACTTACCTCGTTTGGACTTAGAGAAAAATAAATGTTGAAGATATTTTAAGGCAAAATTTAAAAGTGGTTGTAGTATGCTGGTAACGGTATATCGGTATCTGTGTTTATCGTGATTTAAATTCAGCTAGGGTTAGGGTTAGGGTTAGGGTTAGGGTTAGGGTTATGCTAGTTTATTAGCAAGCGGAAATTAAAATGTAAGTCGCAATTTTAAGGTCATGCGTTGG
>JALQWJ010000456.1:281-526 GCA_023258775.1 Burkholderiaceae bacterium
CGGGCCTAAATTTCGGCTAAGGTTATTAGTAAGCGGAAATTAGCTTATCGGTTTCGGTATATCGGTATTGGTATCGGTATATCGGTATCTGTATTTAGCGGGCCTAAATTTCGGCTAAGGTTATTAGTAAGCGGAAATTAGCTTATCGGTTTCGGTATATCGGTATTAGTATCGGTATATCGGTATCTGTATTTAGCGGGCCTAAATTTCGGCTTAGGTTATTAGTAAGCGGAAATTAGCTTATC
>JALQWJ010000457.1 GCA_023258775.1 Burkholderiaceae bacterium
AGAAAACCGTCTCCATACCTGGCAACATGCGCCGATTCATACCTGCCATAGGAACTTCGTAATCAAAGTCAGTCACTGACCGAACGCCACGAATCACCACCTTGGCACACTCTCGTCGCATGACATCGACCAGTAGGCCTTCGAAGGGAATGATTCTCACTTTCGCCTCGCCAGCAAAAACCGCTTGAGCAATTGCCATACGCTCTTGTAAATCGAACCAGGTCGATTTGGAGCGACTTATCGCGACGGCAACAATCAATTGGTCAAAAAGCGAGCAGGCTCGCCGGACCAAGTCCTCGTGGCCTCGGGTCATCGGATCAAAGGTGCCAGGGTAGATCGCTGTTGTCATAAGGTCGCCACGCATTCTTTAAGCTGAGTTTTTCTGCAGTAAATGGTAATGCACTGAACCAGCCTTAGCCTGTCTGAGCACCATAAAGGCATGGGTAAGCAGTTCCCTGGCTGGCTCATTAGCCATGCGCAGGTGCTCGTCCCAGCTCTGATCGGACTCGACATAAAGCAAACCG
>JALQWJ010000458.1 GCA_023258775.1 Burkholderiaceae bacterium
TTGCAATTCGGTATTTAAGCGGGAAATAATCGAAGCTGGGGTGCCGGTTGGCACAACGATACCCTGCCAAGCACTCATCTCAAAGCCTGGGATAAGGCTCTCAGCGATGGTTGGCAGTTCGGGCAATACCGAGGAACGTTTGCTTGTTGCTACAGCCAGTGCGCGCAGTCTGCCATCACGAATCATGGGCAAGGTTGAATTGATGGTGTCAACCATGAACTGCACCTGCCCACTCGCTAAATCAAGCATCCCTGGTGCGCTGCCCTTGTAGGGCACGTGGGTGGCGCTAAAGCCAGCATCCTTGGCAAGTTGTGCGGCCGCCAGATGCGTGATGGTCCCCGAACCCGAAGAGCCAAAGTTAATCTGGCCTTTCCGAGCCTTGGCCCAGTCGACAAACTCACGCAAATTCTTTGCTGGTACCTGCGGATTGATGACCAAGACTAGCGGGACGGTTGCCGCAAGCCCTACCGCAGCAAAATCCTTGAGCGGTTCATAGTTGAGTTTGCTGTAAAGCGCCGGGGCAA
>JALQWJ010000459.1 GCA_023258775.1 Burkholderiaceae bacterium
ACAGGTACTCGTGCCTTAAGTGGTATCTTCTCCGTCACCGGCATCCTCGCTTTCACTGGCATCCTTGCCTTGACAAGTGCCCTCGCCTTCACGGGCAAGGCGGCCTGGGCCAGCGATGTTCATGAGGTATCGCGGACCGACCCTGTTCAAGCTGGCCTGTATCGTTGCCATCAGGGTGTACAAATTATTGTTAAACATATTGCACCCGACTTTGGATCGATAGTGGTCCAGTACAAAGGTAAAGACCACTTACTTTTCGCCGTCGATACCGCCACCGGCGCGGTGAGGTACCAGGATCAGCGAAGTGGCATAACCTGGATCAAGATTCCCTCAAAATCGATGCTTCTCGATTCGAAATTGGGCCGGCAATTGGCCAACGACTGCAAACTCTAGTTCATAAGGAACCCAACATGAGCGATCCATTTAAGTCTGTTAAGTCATTTAAGTACGGCCAGAAGACCGGTCATTATTATTCGCTCAAGGCACTGGGCGAACAGCTCGGAAAGGACTTATCCCGACT
>JALQWJ010000045.1 GCA_023258775.1 Burkholderiaceae bacterium
GCACGAATCGACCTGAAGCGGTATCAACAAAAAAATTACTGTTTTCGATCCCAGAGGCGATGCCCTCGAAGCGAAGCAATTCGCCGAGATCAAAGTTGTCCAGCCACTGTGCCAGCTGATGATGCTGAATTGGAGTAAAAACGGCCATTAGCAATTATCCCGCAATTGGTCACACTTGAAGCGTCCGACCTTGGATCGGAGCTGAGATAATCAATCGATGAGTTACGAAAAAGCCAGACAAGAATCAATTCCCGTCCCGGGTCATGCATCGCCGATGCTGCTGCTGGTTGATGGATCGAGTTATCTTTATCGGGCTTTTCACGCCCTTCCCGATATGCGCAGCCCGCAGGCTGAGCCCACGGGTGCGATATATGGCATGGTCGCCATGTTGCGTAAGTTGCGCGCGGATCAGGCACTTCATCGTGGTGCGAGCTTTGGTGCGGTCATTTTTGATGCGCCCGGTAAAACCTTTCGCGATGAAATTTTTCCAGCCTATAAGGCGAACCGGTCAGCGATGCCTCCAGACTTGGTCTTACAGATTCCCAGGATTCATCAGCTTGTTCGCTTGCTCGGCTGGCCATTGGTGATGGTTGAAGGTATTGAGGCCGACGATGTAATCGGCACGCTGACGGCGCAGGCCAAGCAGTGCGGATGGGAGAGTTTGGTGTCAACAGGCGATAAGGATCTCGCGCAGCTTGTCGATGCAAGCACAAGGCTCGTAAACACCATGACCCGCGAAGGTGGGCGCCCCGAGTTGCTCGACATTGAGGCAGTCTTTGTCAAATTTGGAGTTCGCCCGGATCAGATCATCGACTATTTGAGCTTGGTTGGCGACGCTGTCGACAACGTACCCGGCGTTGAGAAGGTTGGCCCGAAGACGGCAGCCAAATGGCTTGCGCAGTTTGAAAACCTTGATCAGTTAATGGCTCAGGCTGGGCAGATCGCTGGGGTGGTCGGTGAGAATTTACGCCAATCGCTTCAGTGGCTGCCAACTGCCCGCACGCTGGTGACCGTGCGAAGGGATTGTGAACTGCCCGACTGGTGTTCGCCAGGTGAAGGGCTTTTGCTGACAGACGAAAACGCCGACGGTTTGCGCGAACTCTTTAAGGCTTGCGGATTCCGAACTTGGTTGCGCGAACTTGAGCAAGCGCCTGTCGAATCGAACCTTGATGTCACTAAGGGTGGCGAGCCTGGCTTGCCAGGGCCTAAGGCCTCAGAGCAGGCTTTTGCAACTGCAAGCGCGGCCTTCGATCGAAGTCAGTATGAAACTGTGCTGACGTTGGATGCGCTTGACCGCTGGTTTGCCGAATTGATGGCAAGCGAAGAGGCTGCGGTCGATACCGAAACAACAGATCTTGATCCGATGCGCGCGGTAATGGTTGGTCTCTCGCTTGCAACGGCGCCAAATAAGGCTTGCTATATACCGCTTGCCCACGAAGGTCTTGATCAACCCGGGCAACTCGATCGCGACATGGTGTTAACCCGACTAAAGCCCTGGCTTTGTTCGCCAAGTCATAAGAAACTCGGCCAAAACATTAAGTACGACATGCATGTGTTTGAAAACCATGGCGTAAGACTTGAGGGTATTGCTGAGGATTCTTTACTTGCCTCTTATGTACTTGAGGCGCATCGTAATCACGATATGGATTCGCTGGCCGAGCGCCACCTGAATCATCGAACGATCAGCTATGACGATGTGACGGGGAAGGGGGTTGCAAGATTGCCCTTTGCCCAAGTGCCTGTCGAGCGCGCAACGCCCTATGCAGCTGAAGATGCCGATGTAACTTACCGACTCTGTCAGCATTTTCGCGCGCGCTTAGCCAGTGAACCTTCGCTTGATGCGGTTTATCGGCAAATGGAAGTGCCGGTGATGCAGGTCTTGCAATCGATCGAACGTCACGGCGTGATGGTTGATCCGGACAAGTTACAACAGCAAAGCGATGCCTTGCAGGTGCAATTAAGCGATCTGGAGCGACAAGCTCATGAGGCAGCCAATCGTGCGTTTAATCTGGGATCGCCCAAGCAACTGGGTGAATTATTGTTTCAAGAATTAAAGCTGCCTGTTTTAAAGAAGACCGCTTCAGGTGCGCCTTCAACCGATGAAGAAGTATTGGCGAAACTCGCTGAAGACTATCCCTTGCCACGAATCGTGCTGCAATGGCGAGGGCTTGCCAAGCTTAAATCGACCTACACCGACAAGCTGCCGAAGATGATTCATCCGGTGACTGGGCGCGTGCATACGAGTTATAACCAGGCGGTCGCTGTCACCGGTCGCTTGGCCTCAACAGATCCTAATTTACAGAACATTCCAATTCGCACAGCCGAAGGGCGTCGGATTCGAGAAGCTTTTGTTGCTCCCCAGGGCTTTAAGATTTTGTCGGCAGATTATTCGCAAATCGAGTTGCGGATCATGGCGCATATTTCAGCAGACCCCGGACTGCTTGCAGCTTTTGCGCGCGGCGACGATGTTCACCGGGCGACCGCTGCTGAAGTCTTCGGGCTAGGGGTTTCCGAAGTAAGTCATGAACAAAGGCGGTATGCAAAAGTTATCAACTTTGGCTTGATTTATGGCATGAGCGCTTTTGGTTTGGCCTCGAATTTGGGGATCGACCGTCAACAGGCAAAACATTATATTGATCGCTATTTTGCACGCTATCCCGGAGTGCTCCAGTACATGGAGCGCACGCGACAACAGGCGCGCGAGCAGGGCTTCGTAGAAACTGTTTTTGGTCGTCGACTTTGGTTATCCGAGATTCAATCGCCAAACGGGCCTCGCAGGCAGGCTGCCGAGCGTGCAGCGATCAATGCACCGATGCAGGGTACGGCCGCCGATTTGATCAAAATGGCAATGATCCGTGTCGATGCACAATTGCAGCAACATTCGATGCGATCTCGAATGATGATGCAGGTTCATGATGAATTGGTATTCGAAGTAGCCGATGACGAAGTCGACGCATTAAGCGCACTTGTGCGCGATGCGATGTTGAATGTTGCCCAGTTGGCGGTGCCCCTAGACGTTGATGTTGGCGTGGGCAACAACTGGGATGAGGCGCACTAGCTTTTTTATTGAGGTAAGGCTTATGAACGAATCAGCAAGACGTGATTTTGTACGCTCGGTGATCGGTGGTGGGGTGATTGCTAGCGCTTATGCCGCGGCGGTCATGCCAACAGGGGATCTGCTGGCCCAAATCCAGCGAACCGACAGCGAGGGCCTTAAAGTCGGCTCGGTCATGATCCCAACGTCAGGCGGATTCCAAATGCCTGCTTACCATGCCATGCCTGCGGATGCGAAGCCCAAAGCGGTGTTGCTTGTTGTGCATGAGGTCTGGGGTGTGCATGAGTACATTCAGGATGTTTGCCGCCGATTTGCCAAGCAGGGCTACCTCGCAATTGCGCCCGAACTCTTCGTCCGCCAGGGCGATGTGAAGCTTTTGAAATCGCCTGCAGAAATTTTCGAGAAAGTTGTTAATAAGGTGAGTGACGAGCAAGTGCTTGCGGACTTGGATGCTGCGACGCTTTGGGCTCAGTCTCAGGGTTTTGACACATCAAAGCTAGGTATCAACGGATTTTGCTGGGGCGGACGCATTGTCTGGCTTTATAGCGCCCATCAGCGCAAGCTCAAAGCTGCGGTGGCTTGGTATGGCAGGCTCACGACAGGTACAAATGCGATAACGCCGCGCCACCCGCTCGATGTGGCCGACAAACTTCAAGCGCCGGTCTTGGGGCTTTATGGTGGCAGGGATGATGGCATTCCTTTGTCCCAGGTTGATGAAATGAAAACCCGCTTGTCCTTCGGTGCGCAAGCCTCACAACAATCTGAGATCGTGGTTTATCCCGAAGCACCCCATGCATTTCATGCCGATTACAGGCCAACCTTTCGCGCCGATGCCGCCGCCGATGCTTGGTCCCGTTGCCTTTCATGGTTTGGCAAGCGCCTGTAGCTTTGCGCTTGCATCCTGGATGGTGCATCAGTATTTGAGGCATGCATGCCGCTGATCCGACGCCGTGCAACCGGATCGCGTCCTAATGCGGCATAACGGCCAAGTTTTGTCGATGTCGTTAGAGAAACGTTCTTGACTTTATTTCATATCATTGCTGCCACGCTGGTTGGGGGCTCGCTGAGCACGCTCGCTGCGGGCCTCCTGTCTTTGCATGTACTTTCGAAAATCACCAAGCGATTGGTGAGCTTGTCTGCGGGGCTTTTACTTGGTGCTGCCACGATTGACTTACTTCCGGAGGCAATTGCAAGTGGCGAAGATCCCGAAAAGCTCGGCTGGACGCTTGGGCTTGGTTTCTTGGGATTTTTCCTGCTCGAAAAGTTTGCGATTCTTAGGCATGGCCACCACCATGAGGGTGATGGTCACGAGCACCACCATGGCCACGATCAGCATGAGGCTGGGCCCGAGGGTTTGCTGATCCTGATTGGCGATTCGCTACATAATTTTGTTGATGGTGTCTTGATCGCTTCAGCCTTTTTGGTTGATCACAGACTTGGCTGGATGACCGCACTTGCGGTCGCCGCGCATGAAATTCCACAGGAGATCGGCGATTATATCGTTCTGATTAATGCAGGATATAGTCGGCGTCGCGCTATTATCTATAATCTTATATCAGGGCTTGCCGCAGTGGTCGGCGGCATTGCGGGCTGGGCTTTGTTGTCGAGTCACCATCATCTTCTTCCCTACCTGATCACCATCTCAGCGGCTGCATTTATCTACGTGGCTTTGGCCGACCTTGTGCCCGACATGCATAAGCAACGTCAGGCTGCAGAAAGCCTATTTCAGCTCGTACTCATCGGCATGGGGGTTTTGGCGATCATGCTTGCACATCGCCTGGTCCATCAGCACTAAGGGCGATCGCCCTTGGCAACGGGCCGCTTGGGATCAGCACACCATTCGCTCCATGAGCCTGGGTGCAGCATTAAGTCATTATTCAGTCCTGCAATACGCATGGCAAGCAGGTTATGACAAGCCGATACCCCAGAGCCACATGAATGCACGAGTGCAGGGCCTTCGCCACCCGGGGCGCTTGCGGCAGCGGGTATCCGAGGTGCTTGCAATGTCATCAGCGATAGCCATTCTTCACGCAGTACTTCCGCTGGTTTGAAGCGCCCATCGGGCCTTAAATTTTGGGTGTTCGGGCGATTAAGTGCCCCAGGAATATGGCCTGCAACAGGATCGAGCGGCTCGATATCGCCGCGCCAACGCTCTGCGGCGCGTGCATCAACAATCAAGTGATGACCGCTTCCAAGGTTTTCCAGCAACTCATCGCTTTGAATGATGGCCTCAAGGGAGTTTCTGATTGCGAAATTCCCTTTGCCTTGCTTGCGCTCACGGGGGCTTAAGTCCTCACTGCTCGGGTAACCAGCCTTGACCCAGGCCGCATAACCGCCATCTAAGACGTTGACTGCGGCGTGACCGCACCATCGCAAAAGCCACCATAACCTCGCGGCGTAAACACTTGAGCCGGCGTCGTAAACCACCACCATGCTGTCATCATTGGCACCAAGGCTTTGCATGCGTTGAACAAGCGCTTGCTGGTCAGGCAGGGGATGGCGGCCACTTCCCGGGGTCTTGGGGCCGGAAAGCGCATCATGCAAGGCGAAAAAGGCCGCATTGGGAATATGTCCAGACTCATATTGTTGTTTTCCTAGCGATGCGTCGAACAAGTCGGATCGGCAATCGATAAGGATCAACTGGTCAATCTGGCTTGCCAGCGCTTCAACACTAATGAGGTGCTCGTCATGCATCTTGATTCAACTCGGGTAATTGACTGCGAATGAATTCATGGAAATGTTGCATACCATCCTCCATCGGGCTTTGATAGGGGCCTACCTGGTTGATGCCTCTTGCCATGAGTGCTTTTCGACCCGCATCCATCCGCAAGGCGATCTCGTCGTCTTCAGCCGCAGTTTCCATGTAGGCAGCGCGCTCGGCCTCGACGAAATCGCGTTCAAAGTGAACGATTTCTTCAGGGTAATAAAACTCGACAATATTCGTGGTGTGCTGTGGACTTCGAGGAATCAAGGTGCTCACGACCAGCACGTGCGGATACCACTCCACCATGATGTTTGGATAATAAGTGAGCCAGATTGCGCCAAAGGGCGGTGGCTTGCCCTGACGGTAACCCAAGACTTGCGCCTGCCAGCGTGCATAGGTTGGTGTGCCGGGCTTGCTTAAGGCTTGATGCACGCCGACGGTTTGTACCGAGAACCAGGAGCCAAACTCCCAGGTAAGGTCATCGCAGGAAACAAACTGCCCCAGTCCCGGGTGAAAGGGAACAACGTGATAGTCCTCGAGATAAACCTCGATAAAGGTCTTCCAGTTATAAGCACACTCGTGAATCTCAACATGATCAAAACAATAACCGTCAAAATCGAAGTGTTCTCCGGCTTTCATGCCCGCGAGATCTGCCGCAATGTCACGCCGGCCCTCGAAGAGTAGTCCCTTCCACTGCTGCAGCGGGGTTTTAGGCAAATTCAGGCAGGGCTGCTGTTCGAAGTGGGGGGCACCAAGCAATTCGCCGTGCAGGTCATAAGTCCAGCGGTGCAAGGGACAAACAACATGGTCGACATGACCCCGCCCATTCAACATAATCGCCTGCCGGTGACGGCAGACATTGGAGAGGCATTCGATACCTTGCTGGT
The DNA here is from genome assembly GCA_023258775.1 of Burkholderiaceae bacterium. Taxonomy (GTDB): domain Bacteria; phylum Pseudomonadota; class Gammaproteobacteria; order Burkholderiales; family Burkholderiaceae_E; genus UBA3064. The sequence goes on from JALQWJ010000045.1 coordinate 6,647, forward strand.
TATGAATGAGCACCCGACCTTCGTGTTCGGCAGGCAGCGCGAAGTAGTCGCCGCGCTCAGGCACCATGAGCTTGTGGCCGATATACGAAGGTCCGGCTTTGAATAGCCTTTCAATTTCGAGTTGAAACAGCCCGGTATCGAAGTAAGCCGATACCGGCAGCTGCGTCACCGGCCGCGTAAGTGCGCCGATCCGTCCAGGTGCTGACATATGCACGCTCCATCAAGGATGTCCCAAGGTCTGGTCGCGATGGCACTTTTGCGTTGAAAAAAGCGCTCACTCCCGAAACCCCCTCTGACAGTAGGGGCGCCAAGCATACCCCAAGAGGCGTAGAATCCAATGCGACCATGCCAAAGAGTCGACCATCTACAACAGAATCTGTGCCCGACGAGCCGCGCCCAAAGTCCTGGGAGGAGGCAACCGAGGCACTAGAGGCTTTGGTAAAGCGCATGGAATCGGGCAGCCTAAGCCTCGAGGAGTCGATCAAGGCCTACCGCGAGGGCGTTGCCCTTGTGCAGTGGTCACGGGAAACGCTAGCCTCAGCGCAGCAACAAGTTCGGGTGCTTGAGGAAAACATGCTTAAGCCTTTTTCGCCTGAGGACGATGCGTCCTAGTGCTGCTATGACTGCCGATGGCCATCAGGCGTGGATTCAAACGCAGCTTTCGTTGATTGAGGCTGCCATCGATGAAGCTTTGCCCAAAGGGGAGTTGTCGCGTACGAAACTTTTTGAAGCACTTGCCTATGCGAGCTTAGGCGGCGGCAAACGAATTCGTGCGCTCTTGTGCCTGGCAAGTGGTCAGGCCTTGGCTGCGGACCCAGCCATATGCATGCGTGCGGCCGTTGCACTTGAATTGATTCACGCTTATTCGCTGGTGCACGATGATTTGCCTTGCATGGACAACGACATCCTCAGGCGGGGGAAACCAACGGTTCATGTCGCCTACGGTGAAGCGACGGCAATGCTTGTTGGCGATGGATTACAAGCACTTGCCTTTGAAGTGCTTGTGGGCATGAGTCAATTGGGACTTGCGGCGGATCAGTGTTTGGAGGCAATCGGCGCGCTTGCCCGCGCGAGCGGTCCGCAAGGCATGGTTGGTGGCCAGGCCATTGATTTGGCTGTGCTCGGATCGGCAATGTCTTTTGTTGACCTTGCTCAATTGCAAGGCATGCATGAAATGAAGACCGGCGCCTTACTCAAAGCCAGCGTACAACTCGGCCTTAGCTGTCGCGGTGCGGTTGAGCTTCACCCTGCCGTTGATCGCCTGCTTAATCAGTATGCCGCCTTTTTGGGACTTGCCTTTCAAGTCATCGATGATGTTTTGGATGAGTCAGCAAGCACTGAGGCCCTTGGCAAGACCGCAGGCAAAGATAAAGCTCAGCAAAAGCCAACCTATGTATCGTTAATGGGCCTTGAAAAAGCGCGTGGCTTTGCCCACGATTTGCATCGCCAGTCGATAGATTGCCTTGCGCAAGCAAAAAAAATTGATTCAGGCCTTGGTGCTGAGGGCATGGCTCATCTGGCTGCCCTTGCTGACCTTATTGTGTTGCGTCAACACTAAACGATATTGATTGTTAGCGTCAACACTGAACGATATTGATTGTGAGCGTCAACACAGAGTGCACTAGCTGATATGCCTACTGATCCATTACTTGAATCAATCGATTCGCCTCGGGTGTTACGTCAACTTCGGCGATCGCAATTACCGGCGCTTGCCGAGGCTTTGCGTGCATTTGTTCTTGATTCTGTATCTAAAACCGGTGGTCATCTTGCCGCTAACCTGGGTACGGTTGAGTTAGCGATCGCGCTGCATTATGTATTTGATACACCACGAGATCGTCTGGTATGGGATGTTGGACATCAGGCCTACCCACACAAGATTCTGACGGGACGTCGTGAGGCGATGCAAACCCTCAAGCAAATGGGTGGTTTGTCTGGATTTCCAAAACGTTCTGAATCCGAATACGATACCTTTGGGACCGGACACTCATCGACCTCGATTTCTGCCGCGCTCGGTATGGCCCTTGCTTCCCGAGCAAAAGGCGAACATCTTGGCTCGAATCGACGCCGTCATGTGGCTGTCATTGGTGATGGCGCAATGAGTGCCGGCATGGCTTTTGAGGCACTCAATAATGCTGGGGTTTACCAGGATCTTGATTTGCTCGTTATCCTAAACGATAACGATATGTCGATTTCACCGGCAGTTGGTGCCTTGAATCGATATCTTGCGAGGCTGATGTCGGGACGCTTTTACGCCAGAGCCAAGGACATGGGTAAAGCGATGCTGTCGCGTATGCCCGAGGTGCTTGATTTCGCGCGCAGGGTCGAAGAACACGCCAAGGGTATGGTGGTGCCGGGCACCATGTTTGAGGAGTTTGGTTTTAATTACGTCGGGCCAATCGACGGGCATGATCTTGAATCGCTCGTGCCTACTTTGCAGAATATGCGCCAGCTTAGAGGGCCACAGTTTTTGCATATTGTTACCCGCAAGGGTAAGGGCTACGAACTTGCAGAACAAGATCCCGTGCTTTATCACGGTCCAGGAAAGTTTGATCCATCCCAGGGTATCGTGCAAAGCGCGAAAAAGGCCAAACCAAGTTACACCCAGATTTTTTCGAGTTGGATTTGTGACCAGGCAAGCCTAGATCAACGTCTGGTTGCCATTACACCGGCGATGCGTGAGGGTTCGGGTCTGGTTGACTTTGAAAAGCGCTTTCCAGAGCGCTACTTCGATGTCGGCATTGCCGAGCAGCACGCGGTTACCTTTGCGGCAGGGCTTGCCTGCGAGGGCATGAAACCGGTGGTTGCGATTTACTCAACGTTCTTGCAGCGTGGCTATGATCAGTTGATCCATGATGTTGCACTCCAGAATTTGCCGGTACTTTTTGCGCTTGACCGAGCAGGGCTTGTTGGTGCTGACGGTGCAACCCATGCTGGTGCCTACGATATTGCTTACTTGCGTTGCATTCCCAATCTTGTGGTGATGACGCCCTCCGATGAGGATGAATGTCGGCAGATGC
>JALQWJ010000460.1 GCA_023258775.1 Burkholderiaceae bacterium
GTCGGCAAGAAATTGCTGTATGGGTCCTTCACCCCAGGGTTCACGCAAGGAGACTTTGTCGGTATCGCGACGTCCGAGAAGGCAAAAATATTCCGGAAGGCTAACGAGTTCTGCACCAAGCGCTACAGCTTGCTTGATCAAGGCTTCGGCCCGTACAAGGTTGAGCTCGAGATCAGGCGCAGAAACCATCTGGATCAATGCGACATCAATCCGATCGTCTGCAGGGACCTCTTCTGCGGCTTTCAATTGCGTAGCGGCAACAGACCCGGTATCGCTCGAGAAGGCGTCGGTTGAGGGTTGATTCATCCTGGCTTATCCTTTTGCGGGGGCTTGGTGGTTGATGGGGATTGCCGCAGTAAATCGATAAGGCCTTCACGACCCAATTCGATCACCTGCGGTTCGTCCCATGATCCTGAGATTGCGTATCGGTAGGTCAGCAAACGCTTAAGTGGCTCAGCCAAAGCATACTGCGCTACGAGCGATCCCAAGCCAACAAAGGGGTTGATAAGCGCACC
>JALQWJ010000461.1 GCA_023258775.1 Burkholderiaceae bacterium
AAAGTGTTGATAGCCCAAGCGCTAAACCACGAGCTATTTGTAGCACCGGGGCACTGCTATGGACGAGCTTAAACCCCATGCGCGGCGCAAAAAGCGCGAGCATGATGAAGACATTAAAGAAGTACCTCGCCCACGCGACTTGAACGGGCGGGTATCGCATGCTCGCCCATTTCGCGATGGCATCCATCACGCTGAAAAGGCTTAGCGCAATGATAAATAGTACGATCCCTCGCCGCTGCGAAAACTCGGTCATCCAGGGAAAACGCCAGTCGACAAATAGCGATCGCCCCGATCACAAACGATAAAGACAATCGTCGCTTCCTCGACTTGCTCGGCGATCCTTTGCGCAATCACGCAAGCACCAGCGGCGGAGATACCGCAAAAAATGCCTTCTCTTGCCGCCAGCTCTCGTGCGCTCGACTCCGCTTCGGCTTGTGAAACATAGGCGACCTCATCGACCATGGCATGCTGGTAAATCGCAGGCAGGTAGGCTTCAGGCCATTTCCGGATACCA
>JALQWJ010000462.1 GCA_023258775.1 Burkholderiaceae bacterium
TGATCGAGAGGCCATGGCTGGCGATGAGGCGGCTATGTGGCGATTCGCGTCGCTTTGCGTTCGCGCCGGTGTGACCACGGCGACCGATCTTGCCAACCTACTTCCCGACGATGCAGTTGAAATGATGCTTCGTGTTACTGCGTCTGGCAGCTATCCTGTTCGCATTGTCGCCATGAGACGATTTCAAGCGATGAGCCCTACAGAGCTGGTCGAGCGAGCTATGGCATTAAAGCAAAAGAGCACCGATCAGCTTCGATTGGGAGCGATCAAAGCGTTTGTTGATGGCTCGATTCAAGGATTTTCGGCTCGTCTTCGATGGCCTGGATACTATAACGGTATGCCTAATGGATTATGGTACACGCCACCTGAGCACTTGGCTTTATTGTACGAAGGTGCGCTTGCCAATGGGCTGCAAGTTCATACACACACAAATGGTGATGAGGCGATTGATCTGGCGATCCACTGTTTTACTCAGGCACTGCGCAAACAGTCCTCAGCGGATCACCGCTTC
>JALQWJ010000463.1 GCA_023258775.1 Burkholderiaceae bacterium
ACACCTGGGAAATCTTTGATGGCCTTGGCCACTGCCTCAATAAAAATAGGCGTAAAGGTCAATTTGGTTTTTTCTTTTTGCTCAAAACTCTTCTTCACTTTCTCTCTCCACATCACCACATTGGTCAAGTCTGCCTCCACATAACTGGTGACGTGTGGTGAGGTTTGCTTGCTCATCACCATGTGATCTGCAATCAGTTTGCGCATGCGATCCATTTGCACAATCTCATCGTTGCCATTCACAGAGATGGCTGCCTTGGCTTTAGGAGCCTCCTTAGGAGCTACCACAGGAATCTCCTTCACTTCTGGCTTTTGGACAGATGCAGTTGCCGCCGCTGGTGCAGCGGAGCGATGGGCAATGTATGACTTGAGATCCTCTTTCGTCAACCTTCCTCCTTGACCACTGCCCGGAATTTGATCTAACTCTGCCTGACCGATGCCTTCTGCCTTGGCCATATTCTTTACCAAAGGGGAATAAAAACGATCACTCGAGACGATGGGCGCTGCTTCT
>JALQWJ010000464.1 GCA_023258775.1 Burkholderiaceae bacterium
CAAGGGGTTCATAACCAGATGGCAAACATCAAGTCGCAGATTAAGCGGATTAAGACCAATGCGAAGGCGCAAGAGCGCAACAAAGCTGTTCGTTCCTCGCTCAAAACCGCTATCCGACGTTTCCGTGATGCCGTCACCGCTGGCGATGCTTCGGTCGTAACCAAGGAGCTCCGCGCTGCCTCTCGCGCCCTTGATGTCGCGGTATCCAAGGGTGTCATCCATAAGAATCAAGCAGCCAACAAGAAGTCAGCAATGGCTAAGGCTGCTGGATCATCTGTTTCAGCTCGATAACGAAATTCAGTGCGGCATAAATGCCTGCCATCCCGTTAAGTAGCGCGCCACAACCTGCCGAAACTAATCCGGCGCTCATACGTAATTTCTCGATCATCGCGCATATCGATCATGGTAAATCCACCCTTGCAGATCGGATGTTGGGTATCACCGGTGTAGTCGAAGCGCGCAATATGCGTGCGCAGTATCTCGACCGAATGGATATCGAGCGTGAACGC
>JALQWJ010000465.1 GCA_023258775.1 Burkholderiaceae bacterium
ACATGAAGCCCAGCACCAGCACGCCAAAGCGCACTGAACCATGGGCCCATAAACGTTGCGTGACTGAGGCCGCCATCAGTAACGAATCCTTGGATCGAGGAACAGGTAGCTCAGGTCCACCAGCAAGTTGATGAGCACATAGCTGAGCGAGAAAAACAGCACCAGCCCTTGGATGACCGGAAAGTCTCGGTTGAGCACGGCATCGACCGTGAGCGAACCGAGGCCGGGAATGGCGTACACGGTCTCGGTGACCACCACGCCACCAATCAGCAAGGCCACCCCAATGCCAATCACGGTGACGATGGGAACGGCGGCGTTGGCAAGGGCATGCCGAATCAGCACCGCCGACTCGGCGATGCCTTTGGCGCGGGCGGTGCGAATGTAGTCTTCGGTCAAGGCCTCGGACACGCTGGCACGGGTCACACGCGCAATCAATGCGATGTAGATCATGCCCAGCGTCAGCCAAGGCAGGATGAGTTGGCGCATCCATTCCCAGGGGCCGGCA
>JALQWJ010000466.1 GCA_023258775.1 Burkholderiaceae bacterium
CCCATCATGGCTGTTGTTGATGCATGTGACCAAGTGAAAGCCAAAGTGACCATGGCCGACTGGGCCATTCGACACAAGAAGTTTTTGGTAACTCTAGGGGCTGCAGGCGGCAAGCGAGAGGCTCATCGTGTAGAGCAGGGTGATCTATCGTTGGTCACGCACGATCCTTTGTTGGCGCAATTGCGCTACCGTCTGCGCAAAGAAAAAGGTGCGCCCAAGGATGGCAAAAAGATGGGGGTCCATTGTGTTTTCAGTCGAGAAAATGTGGCGCCACCTGATGCCTCATGCAACATCGAAGGCGATGGCAGCTTGAATTGTCATGGCTACGGATCCGTTGTCACGGTTACTGCTAGCTTTGGCATGGTGGCAGCATCATTGATATTGAATTTTCTTGCAACAGGGTTTGAAAAACCCAAAAAATGACGCTATAATTTAAGGCTTGAGTAGGGGGGTCGGTAGCTCAGTCGGTAGAGCAGCGGACTTTTAATCCGTTGGTCGCGAGT
>JALQWJ010000467.1 GCA_023258775.1 Burkholderiaceae bacterium
CAGCCGGACCTGGCTCGCCTTCAGTGACTCGACCAGCTCGGTGTTGACGGCCTCGCCGCTGCTCGCCGCGATCCTGTCGATCTCGTCACCCATCTCGTGCAGCTGGCGCGACAGCTCGTTGCCCATGCTGACGAGGCGCTGCTCGATGACGGCGAGCTTCTCCGCGGTCGCCCGCGTGACGGCCTTCTCCTCGTCGAGTGCCGCGCCGTACCGTGCGACCAATTCCTCGAGGAGGGTCAGCCGCTCGGATGCCACGCGGGACTCCTCCCGGCTGACCTCCAGTGCCTGCGCCGAGAACGCCATCAGGTCGTCGATCGCACCGAGAACCGGGTCCGGTTGTCTGTTCTTGCGGGAGAAGATGGCCATGTGGTCGGGGCGCGTCGGCGGCGGGTTGCGGCTGTGTCGCGTTGCTTGTACCGTACTTTCCCTGCAACGCCGCGGGGTGGAGCAGCTCGGTAGCTCGTCGGGCTCATAACCCGAAGGTCGCAGGTTCAAATCCTG
>JALQWJ010000468.1 GCA_023258775.1 Burkholderiaceae bacterium
CAAAACAAGAAACTTCAGGCACAATTTTCAAATGACACCGATTCACACGCCTTACCCCTTGAGCCGGCCTCGCCGACTGCGTCGAACAGACTTTTCACGGCGCTTGGTGCGCGAACATCAACTGAGCGTTGACGATTTGATTTACCCCGTGTTTGTGCTCGACGGTCAAAATCAACGCCAAGCCATCAGCTCGATGCCGGGCGTAGAGCGCTTGAGTTTGGACTTGTTGTTGCCTGTCGCCGAAGATTGCGTGAAACTGGGCATTCCCGTCATTGACAGCGCACTCAAAGACCCTCAAGGCAACGAAGCCCTCAACCCCGACGGCTTGGTCCCTACGGTGGTCCGGGCTTTGAAAAAGAACTTCCCCGAATTGGGCGTGATGACCGATGTGGCCCTAGACCCCTTTACCAGCCACGGTCAAGACGGTTGGCTGGACGAAGAGGGCTACATCTTGAACGATCCCACCGTGGGCCAGCTGGTCAAACAAGCCTTGGTGCAAG
>JALQWJ010000046.1 GCA_023258775.1 Burkholderiaceae bacterium
GAGGCGTAGTTTCTGAATGGGGCTATCGTCCAGCGTATTACGAAGAGCAACGCGGGCAGCGCGGCAAACGTTGGGCGCAAATGGACTGGGATCAGCGAGAGGTTCGACTCTCTGACGGCGCACGTCTGCCGATCGCTCAAGGTGTCCAGGATCGCCTGAGCATCGCATGGCAGTTATCGGCGCTCGCTAATAGTCAATTGGCACGTCTGCAATCGCCTGATGGTGTTCAAATTCCCTTGATCCTGTCACGACACATCGAATTGAATCGCTTTTTTGCGAGAGCGGCTGCCGAGGAAATGATTGACGGGCAGCGGCTTCGGCTGCTTAAGGTCGAGCGTGAAGCTCGCCCGGGTAAACGGGACGCCAGTATTGAGGTATGGTTGGACGTTGACCGCGATATGCTTCCCGTTCGGCTACGCATCGAGGATCGCCGAGGTCGGGTGGTTGAACAATTGCTACAAAAGGAATAAAGGTGGAGCAGAATCAGGTTCAAGACGATCAGGCGCCAAGCCTCTCATTGCGCATCGTCCCAGTGACGCCTTTCGAACAGAATTGTTCCTTATTGATCTGCAAACAGACGCAGCAGGCTGTTGCAATTGATCCAGGCGGCGATTTGGACAAGATTGACCGCGCGCTCAAGCAGACGGGCGCAAGCCTTGCTTATGTGCTTCTTACCCACGGGCATATCGACCACTGTGGGCAAGCTCGTGAATACGCTGACAGGCACCAGGTCGGATTGATCGGTCCCCATGAAGATGATGCTTTTTGGATCGATCAACTACCGATGCAGGGCCAGCGATTTGGTTTTCCCACCTTAAAGGCCTTCAAGCCTGACCGTTGGCTTAAGCAGGGTGACATGCTCAGTTTTGGCAAACAAAGGCTTGAGGTGCATCACACGCCAGGCCACACGCCAGGGCATGTCGTTTTTCATCATCGGGCTGTCGGGTTGGCCATCGTCGGCGATGTGCTCTTTGATGGCTCAATCGGTCGGACTGACTTTCCTAGAGGTAATCATGCTGACTTGATCGCCTCGATTCAACGCGAGCTATGGCCGATGGGTAACGACACCCGATTCGTACCCGGGCATGGTCCGATGTCAAGCTTTGGTGAACAGCGTGCGCATAACCCTTATGTATCAGATGCGGCTCTCGGCTGAGATCTTGTTCAACCAGCCACTGGCTTTGAGTAGCAGCTTTGCCTTAAACCTTCAGCGGGCGGCTTGTTTAAGCCCGACGGTTCGTTGAAACACAGGGCGCTGAGCACTGTGATCAAGACGATCGGCCACAAAATAACCAAGGCGTTCAAACTGAAAGTGCTCTGCGGCTTTGGCCTGCGCAAGACTTGGTTCAAGCCAGGCCTTGACCGAGCGATGTGCATCCGGGTTAATTAAACTTAGCCAGTCTTTCTCGCCACTATCGGGTTGTGGGTCGGTAAAAAGATTTTCGTAAAGATGCACTTCGGCTTCGAGCGCTTCGTCGATCGACACCCAATGGATATTGCCTTTCACTTTATAACTGTCTGCGCCTGCGGTCCCAGAGCGAGAGTCTGCAAAATAGCGTGCACTAACCCGCAAGATCCGTCCCTCTGAATCCAGATCGACAGCGCTGCACTCGATCACAAAGCCATAACGCAGCCGAACCTTGTTGCCAGGGAATAAGCGGAAAAATCCCTTTTCTGCCGAGACTCGCACATCATCGCGCTCAACCCAGAGGCTGCCTGTGCAATGAAAGGCGCGATGTCCCCATTCAGCATGCTGTGGGTGCCAGGGTGCCTGACAGGCTTCGCGATGCCCCCGCGGCCAGTTCTCGATTTCGAGCAGTACGGGGTCGATGATCGCCGTTGCTCTTTTTGCCTTTGACTCGAGGTCATCGCGTAATGCGATCTCAAGTACAGACGGGTCAACCCACTGATTTGCTTTCGATACGCCAATGCGTTCACAAAAAAGCTGAATCGATCCAGCGGTGAAACCTCGACGGCGAAGTCCAACCAGCGTCGGCATACGAGGGTCATCCCAACCCTTGACCCGACCGCTTGTGACCAATTCTTGAAGTTTGCGTTTGCTGGTGACCGTGTAATAAAGATTGAGGCGTGCAAACTCGGTTTGCTGTGGAAGGGGGCGGCGTAAGAAACCGCCTTCTGCTAAACGTTCTAAAACCCAGTCATAAAAGGGGCGATGATCCTCAAACTCAAGTGTACAGAGCGAGTGCGTAATATTTTCGAGTGCATCAGAAATCGGATGCGCGTAGTCATACATCGGATAAATACACCACTGCTTGCCCGTTCGGTGGTGTTCTGCGAAGCGAATCCTGTAGAGCGCTGGATCGCGCATATTGAGATTTGGCGATCGCATATCGATACGAGCCCTCAAAACCATGCTTCCCTCAGCATGCTTTCCCGCTCGCATTTCGTGAAAGCGTGTCAGACTTTCTTCAGCAGGGCGATTGCGAAACGGTGAATCCTCACCTGGCTCTGTGAGACTGCCTCGCCGCGCCCGCATCTCCTCTGGCGACTGCTCGTCGACGTAGGCATGCGATGCTTTGATCAAATATTCAGCACAGTCAAAGAGTGCCTGAAAATAATCGCTCGCATAGTAGAGGTTAACCTCAGCTTCGTGATCCCATGAAAAACCGAGCCACTTAACCGTATCAAGAATTGAATCAACATATTCCTGGTCTTCTTTGACAGGATTGGTGTCATCAAAGCGCATATGGCAGCGGCCGCCGTAGTCCCTGGCGAGTCCAAAATTCAGGCAAATCGACTTGGCATGGCCGATATGAAGATAACCGTTGGGTTCTGGCGGAAATCGGGTGCGAATCGTCGCCTTGTCGCTTTGCTTTGTGCCTTGACGGGCATCGGAGGGGTATCCCGCCCAGCTTCTGTTGCTCACACGCCCAGCATCGAGGTCGTGATCGATGATTGCACGGATGAAGTGGGGGAGCGCCGCAGGTTTAGGCGGTGAGGAGTCAGCCATGAAGAAGATAATCGCAGAACGATATGTTGGTCGGCTTAAATGCCTTGTAACTCGATCTCAAATAAAAGGGTTGCATTCGGCGGGATAACGCCACCCGCACCGCGCGCACCATAACCAAGCGATGCGGGCACCCGAAGTCGACGCTTGCCACCTACCCGCATACCGACAACACCTTCGTCCCAACCTTTGATCACATGTCCTGCGCCCAATGGGAAGGAAAAGGGCTCGCCGCGATCATGCGAGGAATCAATTTTCTCCCCGGCCTCCCCATTGACATCAAGCCATAGGGTGTAGTGGGCGAGTACCTGGCTACCGTTTTGTGCGATTTCGCCTTCGCCGACAAGAATCTCTTCGATCTGTAAGCCGCTTGGGGTGGTGTTGAAGGCCAACATATGCTCCAAAAATAGGGTTTAGATTAATGCGAGTCGCGCAAGCGTTTGATCAAGCTCGATGTGTCAAAACGTCCACCGCCCATGCGCTGTACATCTCGATAAAACTGATCAACAAGTGCAATCACTGGCAGGGGCGCACCGTTACGACGAGCCTCGTCAAGACAAAGGCTGAGGTCTTTTCGCATCCAGTCAACCGCGAAACCAAAATTAAATTGATCGTCAACCATGGTTTTCCCACGGTTTTCCATCTGCCAGGACTGAGCTGCCCCTTTGCTGATCACATCCAGGACAAGCTTCATGTCGAGACCTGATTGCATCCCAAAATTGATGCCCTCAGACAGACCTTGCACGAGTCCGGCGATACAAATCTGATTGACCATTTTTGCCAGTTGGCCTGCTCCACTTTCACCAATTCGGGTGAAGGCGCGTGCAAAAGCCATACCTGCTGGCTTGACCGCGTCGAAGTCTGCTTGATCACCACCAACCATGACGGTTAGCACGCCGTTTTTCGCTCCCGCTTCGCCACCTGATACCGGTGCGTCTAGAAATCCAACCGCAATGGACTTTGCTTGCTGATAAAGATCACGCGCCACTTGTGCCGATGCGGTGGTGTTATCAACAAAATAACTTCCCTTCCTCATGCCTGCAAAAGCGCCATCAGCCCCCAGGCTGACAGCGCGTAAATCGTCGTCATTTCCAACACAACAAAACACGATATCAGCCTGACTTGCAGCCTCCCGGGGCGTTGCTGCCGCTTCACCTTTAAATTGCTCGAGCCAGGCATTTGCCTTGGCAGAATTTCGGTTATAAACCGTGACATGGTGACCAGCTTGAGAAAGATGGCCCGCCATATGAAAACCCATGACCCCCAAACCTAAAAAGGCAAGGCGTTGGGGCGTGCAGGCGTCGTAGGTTTTTTGTGTCATGAATAGCGCTCCAAAAGTATGGCCTAGAAGCAGGCTGCGTGACCATCACGACGGCTGTCGCTTGCTGCCACATAACCATCGCCCAAATCATCGCTCATTCGCCAAATGAACTGACCCGAACCAAAGTCCATGTAGGGGTCGGCGATCGATTCGAGCACGTGGCCGCGGTCCCGCAGACCTTGAACAACCTGTGGGTCCATGGCTGCTTCAACATCGACGGAAAGTCCCCGATTCACTTTCCAACGCGCTGCGTCGCAAGCTGCCTGCGGATTTTGTTTGAAATGAATCATCCTAAGCAATGTTTGCAAATGGCCCTGCGGTTGCATATTGCCGCCCATGACGCCAAAACTCATTTGAGGCTTATTACCACGCATCAGAAAGCCCGGAATGATGGTTTGGAAGGGGCGATGACGCGGTTTGACCAGATTCGGGTGATCGGCTTGCATCGAAAATCCATGACCTCGGTTTTGCAGGGAGACGCCTACTTCCGGTACGACGATCCCAGAGCCAAAACCCATGTAGTTCGACTGAATGAACGAAATCATTCGACCCTGCGCATCGGCAGCAGTCAGATAAATAGTCCCGCCGCGAGGTGGTTGGCCATGTTGAAAGGCAGTCGCTCGGTCTCGTTGAATAAGCGCAGCCCGCGAGGCTAGATAAGCATCGTCAAGCAAATCCTCGGCCCGCACCTCGCCCATCGACCTTGAGTCTGCCACCCAGCGATAAACATCTTCAAACGCTGCTTTCATCGCTTCGATCTGCAAGTGGCGCGCATCAAGCGAATCCGGATGCAAACCTTCTAAACCGACATGACGCAAAATGCCCAGCGCCATCAACGCGGCGATACCTTGGCCATTCGGCGGAATCTCATGAAGCTGATGCTCACCCCAGTGCTGAGAGATGGTATCGACCCAGTCAGCTTTGTAGTCACGTAAGTCTTCAAGACTCAGGCTTCCGCCGTGCGCTTGTGCGTGCTTGACCAATGCCGTCGCAGTTTCGCCCTCGTAATAGTCCCGGCCTTTGGTCGCTGCGATACGTCGAAGCGTTTTCGCTGCAGCCGGAAAGCGCCAGCGTTCGCCGACTTGCGGTGCACGCCCATGAGGCATGAAGGCTTGCGAAAAGCCCGGTTGAACCTTGAGTTCCTCGACCTGATTGGCCCATTTGTGTTGAACGATGGTGGCAACGCCGTGGCCTGCTTCGGCCAACTCGATGGCAGGCGCCATTAGGTCTTCAAAGGGCATAGAGCCATATCGATCATGTAAAGCTACCCAACCCGCGATAACACCTGGGATGGTCACCGAATCCCAGCCGCGTTTGGGGATCTGGCCATTGTGTCTACGCTCAAAATAGCTGCGATCCCAGGCTGCAGGTGCATAGCCCGAGGCATTAAGCCCTTGTAAGCGCTCACCGTCCCAAACAATGGCAAATGCGTCCGAACCGAGTCCGCAGGACACTGGCTCAACGATGGTCATGGCTGCTGCTGCTGCGATGGCAGCATCGATAGCGTTACCACCTCGCGCAAGCATTCTCAGCCCGGCTTGTGCCGCTAGAGGCTGTGAGGTTGCAACGATATTCCTGGCAAAAACCGGCATGCGCTGGGATGGGTAGCCCGACTGCCAGTCAAAAGGAAATCGGTCTGAGGGGGAGGCCATCGTATTGACTGAAGAATTTGGCATGGTTAAGGCGGAAGTGTTTTAGAGATATTTAGCAAAGAACTAAACCTAAAGGCCAAATTGAATCGACCCTAAAGACCTAATTGCTCAGCCAGATCGACGAATCCGTCTGCATGATAAGTGAAGCGGGCCTCGGGTCCCAAGTTGGCCTGCTGTTCAGGGCCAAACTCATCGGGCCTGACGATAAAAGCCGTTTGACATCCGGTCGCTGCGTGCGCCGCGTCCAGATCGCTTTTATGGGCAGCGACAAAGAGCAGCGAATCGCCCTGAATGTTCCAGGTTTTACAAAGTCCCTGGTAGCTCTCGGGGTCGGGTTTGTAGTGCTTATAGGTCTCTGCAGAAAGGATTAAATCCCAAGGCAGGCCCGCAGACTTTGCCATATTGGCGAGCAAGGCAAGGTTGCCGTTTGACAGGGTACAAATCATCATACCCTTACGCAGGCGGTGCAAACCTTCGATGGCATCGGGCCAGGGTTTGAGTCGATGCCACACAAGATTGAGTTCAACTTTCTGCGCTTCACTTAAGTGAAGAATATTAAACCGATCTAGAATTTGGTCTAAATTTTGACGATGTAAGACATCAATCGAGGTCCAACCAATTTGTCCCTCGCGTACCTTGGCCATCGCAGGCTGATAAAGACCTCGCCATGCCAGCGCAAACTCGCTGGGCGAGACATCAAGCTTCAAATCGATGACGGCCCTGCAAATGCTGCCATGCCAATCGACAACGGTACCAAAGACATCGAAGGCGGCAACCCTGGGAGAAGGCTTCATGCTCAGTCCTCCTGGAAGGCTTCCTCACGCTTCTTGGAAATCGCTGGCAAGAAAACCAAAACCAGTAAGACCGCAGCAATCGCGAGCAGGGTGGCTGACAATGGACGGGTGAAAAACACCATTGGGTCCCCGCGCGAGATCGTTAGCGCGCGGCGCAGGTATTCTTCCATCAGTTTCCCCAGCACAAAACCCAGCAGGAGCGGTGCAGGTTCGCAGTCGAATTTCTTGAACAAATAGCCAAGAATCGCAAAGGGTATCGTCATAAACACGTCAAATACATTGTTGTTGATCGAGTAAGCACCAATTGCACAGAACAATAAGATGGCCGGGAACAAGACTCGATAAGGTACCGAAAGAAGTTTGATCCATAGTCCGATCAGTGGCAGATTCAAAATGACGAGCATTAGATTGCCAACCCACATCGAGGCAATTAGTCCCCAGAAAAGCGTGGGGTTGCTCGTCATGACCTGCGGACCTGGTTGGATGTTGTGAATCATCATTGCGGCGACCATCAGTGCCATGACTGGGGTGGTCGGTATACCCAATGTGAGCATGGGGATAAACGATGTCTGTGCACCCGAATTATTCGCTGCTTCTGGCCCAGCAACACCTTCAATCGCACCTTTGCCGAATCGCTCAGGGGTTTTGCTGATTTTCTTCTCAAGTGCATAGGCAGAAAACGACGACAAAACCGCGCCGCCGCCAGGCAGGATGCCCAAAAAGGACCCCAACATCGTTCCTCGAATCACGGGACCAACGCTTTGCTTGATTTCCTCACCGCTAGGTAGTAGTCCGCCTACTTTGCTCGTAAATACCTCGCGGTTCTCGCGTTGCTCAAGATTGAGAATAATCTCAGCGAATCCGAACATACCCATTGCAACCGCTACAAATTCGATGCCATCAGAGAGTTCGGGCAGGTCAAAAGAAAATCTGGCAACGCCCGAATTGACGTCGGTACCGATCATGCCTAAAAGCAGACCAAGCACAACCATCGCGAGCGCTTTGATGATGGAACCGTGGGCCAAAACCACCGCAGCGATCAAACCCAAGACCATGAGGGAGAAGTATTCTGCAGGCCCGAATTTAAAAGCTATTTCAGCAAGAGGCGGTGCAAACGCTGCGATCAGGAATGTTGCAACTGTCCCGGCAAAAAACGAGGCAACAGCGGCCACGGCAAGCGCAGGCCCAGCTCGGCCTCGCCGCGCCATTTGATAACCGTCAAGTGTGGTAACAACCGACGACGATTCGCCAGGCAAATTGACCAAGATCGCCGTGGTCGATCCACCGTACTGCGCCCCGTAGTAAATCCCAGCCAACATAATCAAGGCCGATGTTGGGTCGGTCATCTTGTAAGTTGCGGGTAAGAGCATGGCAATCGTTGCCAACGGACCAATGCCAGGCAGGACACCGATCAACGTACCAAGTGTTACGCCGATGAAACAATACAGCAAGTTTTGAGCTGTTGCCGCTGCCGAAAAGCCAATTGCAAGATTACTTAAGAGGGTTTCCATGACTTTGATCCCGTTCGCTTCGCTTGGATGTTGTATCGATACTTGATTTCATCGCCCAGGTTTCGTAGCTGCTGAACCTATCGGTCTAAGAACTTGGGGAGAAACGGGAACTGTAGTTCAAGGCCTTTCACGAAGACAAAATAAGAAAGTGCCATGAGAACAATGGTCGCTATCAGCGTATCTCTTACTTTGAACTCATGACTTGCGGGCGACGCAATCCAAATCAAAAGCGCGATGGCGACGATGATTCCCATGGTTGGCAGTGCAATGCCGAAGGCAATCACGGCAAGCAAGATTAAGCCGATCTCTCGCCAACCCGTTGGATCCACGGTCACCGGCTTATCGCTGCGACCGAGTCCTAGGAGGGTAATCACGCCCCCAAGAACGACCAGCAAGCCGCCGAGCATGGTTGGGAAGTATGCTGGTCCCATTTTCGCGGCTGTGCCCATGCTGTAGTCTCGAGCATATAAGACAAAGGCAAGGCCGAAGGCCATGAACAATATGCCTGCCCAGAAATCACGGTAATTCTTGATTTGCATTGTTTGGTCTCCGTTTACTCGCACGCGTTGGCGGCGTTATCGTCTCGTTTTTCTCAAAGTCCAAGCCTAGCTTTAAAGCCTGGCCGGGCGAAGAATAGCCGAGCATTGCAGTTGATGCCAACTAAATGCGCTGTTTTGCAAGGTCTTGTTACGCATGTGACTTTGTCTTGCCAAGCGCCTTGCGAATGTCGCGCGGGTCAATCGACACTTGCGCCTGACGCTTTGACCAAGGCTTCGTATTTCCTTTGTTCCTGAAGGATGAACTGCTTGAAAGTGTCAGGTGTCATCAAAGGCGAATCAGCCTTCATTCTCGAAAGCCGCTCTTTGAGCTCCTTGGATTCGAGGGCTTGAGTCATCGCGCGATGCAAAATGTTGACCACTTGATCAGGTGTACCAGCAGGGGCCATCAGACCGAACCAAGTGCTGATATCGAAGCCAGGGAAACCATGTTCAGCTACTGTTGGCAGTTCAGGCGATTGGCTGCTGCGTTGTGCGCTGGTCACAGCAAAGGCTTTAAGTCTGCCAGCCTGAATTTGCCCAGCCGCCGAAGCGAGGTTATCGAACATCAGGTCTGTCTGCCCCGCGAGTAAACCTAGCTGCGCTGGGGCAGCGCCGGCGTAGGGAATGTGGACCATGCTAAATCCTGCGGCCGACTTGAATAGCTCTGCTGCCAAATGACCGGCGCTACCATTGCCCCCTGACGCGTAGTTGAGCTTGCCTGGATGCCTTTTTCCATACGCGACAAGGTCACTCAGCCTACTGATGCCGAGTCGTTGTGCGGCTTCAGCGGTCATTACCAAGACGTTGGGGACCATGGCGATCATGCCAATCGGTGCG
>JALQWJ010000047.1 GCA_023258775.1 Burkholderiaceae bacterium
CCGAGAAAGATCATTACCGACCAGAATCCCACCAAGCCTATTTCCTGATAGGCAGCGGCCCAAGGAAATAAGAACGCGATTTCAAGATCGAAAAGAATAAAAAGAATAGCAACCAGGTAATAACGCACATCGAACTTGATGCGCGCGTCTTCGAAAGCATCAAAGCCACATTCATAAGGAGAAAGTTTTTCTGCGTTTGGACGCGAAGGACCAAGCAGCTTACCAAGCACGATGGGGCCGATGCCCACGAGAGAGCCGACCAAAATAAACAAGATGACCGGCAAGTACTGGCTCAAGTCCATAGATGACGCTTCTTCCCTTTTGAGTACTACATATCGTGTACTACTTATTATGGTGCCGACGGCGAGACTCGAACTCGCACAGCTTTCGCCACTACCCCCTCAAGATAGCGTGTCTACCAATTTCACCACGTCGGCTTGCGGCTCGCATTCTACTTGGTTTTTTCGCTTGTAGGCACTGGCACACTGTTTGTAGGCGCTGGCGAATTGATTGGGGTATTCGCAGGAGCCACCGGCACTTGCTGGCTGGCTGCCGGGTTGCCTTGAGCAGGCGCCGGTGATTGGGACGGTGATTGGCCAGGAATTTGCGAGCTTGGTCCTTGCTCCATCACACTTTTTGGCATTTGTGCGCCTCGACTTGCCGTATTGCCCATGTAAGCAAGGCCAAGGGTTGCAATGAAAAAAACCGTGGCAGCGATAGCCGTTACACGACTGAGAAAATTCGCTGAACCGGTAGCGCCAAATAAGCTACCACTTGCGCCACCACCTGAAGAGCCAAAGGCTGCACCCATATCGGCGCCTTTACCTTGTTGAATCAAGACGAGCACAATGACCGCAAGCGCACAAAGCACTTGCACCACCAATAACAAAGAACTCAACCAAGCCATGCTTAATTTCCTTTAGGTAGGGGCGCAATGATACGTTGAACTGCAGCCTCGCCAATGGCCAGGAAATTCGTCGCTTGTAAGGCTGCCCCACCCACCAGCGCGCCGTCGATATCTGGCATTGTAAAGAGAGCCTGGGCGTTTGCGGCGTTGACAGATCCGCCGTAAAGAATTCTGATGCTTGATCCTGGCCAATTTAACTGATTAAGACGCTGACGGATGAAAGCGTGGACAAGCTGTGCATCCTCAGGCTTTGCGCTTTTGCCAGTGCCAATTGCCCAAACCGGCTCATAGGCGATCACAAGCTGCGATGCCAACGCTTGACCCGACAAAGCTTGATTCGAGCTAAGCATGTGCAACGCTTCATGAGTCGTATCAGACTCAAGTGTCGTTGATCCGTCCTCGGAGAGATCGAGCCGAAGGTTTGCAAGGACCTCCAGTTGATTGGTGATTACCGCTTCGGTTTGACCTTGAAGCCGCGCTTGCTCAGACTCGCCCACACAAAATACAGCCTGCAAACCAGCGCCGATGGCGCGCTTTAGCTTTTGGGCGATAAGCACTTCCGATTCAGCAAAATACTGCCGGCGCTCCGAATGACCAACCAAAACAGCCTTGCAGGCGCAATCGAGCAGCATTTCAGCGCTGACTTCACCGGTAAATGCGCCATCCTTAGCAGCGGAAAGATCCTGAGCACCTAGCCTGATTGATCGCTCCGGATGTTTTGTCTGACTTGCATGAATCATTTCGCCAATGATTTGCAAGTGCACATAAGGCGGACACATCAGCCAATCAAGCGTTTGGAGCTCTTCGCGATGGCCTATACCCTCCAGGACGGCCGCACAAAGCTGAGCAGCACCCCTCAAGGTTCCGTTCATTTTCCAATTGCCGGCTATCAGGCGCCTACGAGAAAGAGCCGTCATGAGCGCTCTTGATTAGGCAGACTCATTAGGCTCATGTCTTGCAAAGGGTGAAGGCCGACCTTTGGCGCGTAACCAGCCCGCATAGATCCAACCCGACAGTCCATAGCCCAAAAAGAACAAAAAGAGCACAAGCGCAGGATCGAGTGACACCAGACCAAAAACCAACATAAAGGCAAAGGCAGTCATGAAGGAAACCCGACGACGCGGATTCATGGTTTTAAAGCTGTAAAAAGGAGCATTCGAGACCATCGTTAGCCCTGCATAAATGGTGATTAACCAACCCAGCAAGGCCAAGTCAGGTCCACGCCATTCGACAAGTTTCATCGCCTCAAGTTCAGTAAAAGTCCAGATCAAACCCACCACCATGGCAGCAGCAGCGGGAGAAGGGAGCCCCTGAAAAAAGCGCTTATCGACAGCGCCAAGATTGGTATTAAAGCGCGCCAAACGTAAGGCTGCCCCCGCGACATAAACAAATGCTGCAACCCAACCAAATTTCCCCAATCCTTTCAGCGCCCACTCATACATGATGAGCGCGGGTGCTGCGCCGAAAGAAACCATATCCGACAGGCTATCGTACTGCTCACCAAACGCACTCGTGGTTCCGGTCCACCGAGCTACGCGTCCATCAAGGCTATCGAAAATCAAAGCAAAAAAACAAAGCATTGCTGCCAGATCGAAGCGATGATTCATGCCTTGAACTATCGAGGTAAAGCCGCAGAAAAGCGAGGCGGTGGTGAATAAATTGGGTAGCCAATAAACGCCGCGGGGACGCTTTTTTGCTGCATGGCTTTGCTCATCGGCGGCGAGGCCTCGTCCTTCATCGCTCGAAGGCCCCTTGCCTTGATCAAGCACCGCGCGGCTCCAATCTTGCCAATACCGTGCTGGTCGCCTTCACCACCTGACCAACCGTCACTTGGGGCCGGGAGTCTGGGGGCAAATAAAGATCGACCCGTGATCCAAAACGGATAAAGCCATAACGGGCTGCCCGATCAAGTTCATCGCCGGGTTGGACATAACATAGGATGCGCCTTGCGATGAGCCCAGCGATTTGTACCGCAGTGACCAACCTACCCTGCGCATCGCGAATAACCACTGCATTTCTTTCGTTTTCTAGCGAAGCCTTATCAAGCGCAGCATTGAAAAAACGACCACTGAAATAATTGACTTGTTCAACACGCCCGGCAAGTGGCGTTCGATTCGAATGCACATTGAACACATTCATGAAAACGCTAATTTTCAGCGCTGGGCGGTCAGCATAGGGATCTTCGCAAAGTTCAATAGCGACGATTCTGCCATCTGCAGGCGAAAGAACATCGTCAGGATCCGCCGAACCAACTCGCGGTGGATCCCGAAAAAACTGGAGCACGAAAATCGCAACGATCCACAACATCCCCCCAAGAAATGAGCCCAGCCACGCATCAGCCAACATGGCTGCAAGGACTGCCATTGCCAAAAATGGCCAACCCTCACGGGCGATAATTGGATGTGGCCATGGAAATTGGCGCATCGCTTCCCCAGTTTAAAGCGTGAATGATTTGCTCAGACGCAGTTGTTTAAGCTGCGTCCTGCACCACAACTCAGTTACGCGATTTATCGACAAGCTTATTGTTTTTAATCCAGGGCATCATGGCTCGCAGTTTCTCACCAACCACTTCAATCGAGTGCTCCGCCATGATCCGGCGCCTTGACAAGAGTGTTGGCGCACCCGCTTTATTTTCGAGAATGAAGCGCTTAGCGTATTCACCCGTTTGAATATCGCTCAAGATCCGCTTCATTTCCGCCTTACTTTCTTCGGTAATGATGCGTGGTCCTGATACATACTCACCAAACTCCGCGTTGTTTGAAATCGAGTAGTTCATGTTGGCAATGCCGCCTTCATAAATTAGATCGACGATAAGCTTGAGTTCGTGTAAGCACTCAAAATAGGCCATCTCTGGCGCATAGCCTGCTTCAACCAGCGTCTCGTAACCTGCCTTGATCAATTCCACGGTGCCACCGCAGAGCACGACTTGCTCACCGAACAAGTCTGTTTCGGTTTCTTCGCGGAAGTTGGTTTCAATAATCCCGGCTTTTCCGCCGCCAATTGCGCAGGCGTAGGAAAGCGCTACATCGCGAGCCTGTTTTGATTCATCCTGATGGACGGCGACCAGCATCGGCACACCGCCACCCTGAGCGTAGGTTGATCGAACAGTATGGCCAGGCGCCTTGGGTGCAACCATGACCACATCAATATCTTCTCGTGGATTAACCTGACCGTAGTGGATATTAAAACCATGGGCAAAAGCCAGTGTTGCGCCTTTCTTTAAATTGGGTTCGATCTCGCTGCGATAAACATCGCCGATGTGCTCATCGGGCATTAAAAGCATCACAAAGTCTGCCCCCTTAACCGCATCGGCAATCTCAGCGGGCTTAAGACCAGCTTTTTTAACTTTTTCCCAAGAGGGACCTTCCTTACGAACACCAACGATCACTTTTGCGCCGGAATCATTGAGATTTTGCGCATGCGCGTGGCCTTGGGAGCCGTAGCCAATCACAGCAACCTTGCGGTTTTTGATCAATTTAAGATCACAGTCCTTGTCATAAAAAACTTTCATTGGTTTCTCCTTGTTATCAGGTATAAATATCAGAGCAAATAATCAAAAACCGAAGGCAGGCTCGGCTTCGCGAGGCATTCTCAATCGCGCAAAGCATGCTCAAATACGCAATACACGTTCGCCGCGCGCAATCCCGGAAGTCCCAGTGCGAACCGTTTCGATAATTGCTGAGCGTTCAATAGCTTCAATAAATGCGTCGAGCTTTCCGCCATCGCCGGTCAGTTCAATCGTGTAGGTCTTATCGGTAACATCAATCACTCGACCACGAAAAATATCTGCCATACGCTTCATTTCTTCGCGTTCTTTGCCAACCGCACGGACTTTGATGAGCATCAATTCACGCTCAATATGCGGGCTCTCGGTCAGGTCGACAACTTTGACCACATCGATGAGCCGGTTCAATTGCTTGGTGATTTGCTCAATCACATCATCTGAGCCCGAGGTTGCGATTGTCATCCGGGATAAGGAATGGTCCTCGGTTGGCGCGACGGTTAGTGCCTCAATGTTGTAACCACGTGCGGAAAACAGTCCAACCACCCGAGATAAAGCGCCGGGCTCGTTTTCCAAAAGGATCGATATGATATGTCTCATGACAAGCCCTCTTAGAGATCTTCAGCGCCAAGAATCATCTCGGTGAGGCCCTTGCCTCCTTGCACCATCGGCCAGACATTTTCAGTCTGATCGGTAATGAAATCGAGAAACACCAGTCGGTCTTTGTACTTGCCAAAAGCATCGCGTAGCGCCGCTTCGACATCCGCAGGATTTTCGATTCGTAAACCAACATGCCCATAGGCTTGGGCTAATGCCACAAAATCAGGCAAGGCGTCCATATATGACTGTGAATAACGGCTACCGTATTCAATCTCCTGCCACTGACGAACCATGCCTAAATATCGGTTATTCAAATTAATAATTTTTACCGGTAACTGGTATTGTTTACAGGTTGAAAGTTCCTGAATATTCATTTGAATAGAACCTTCCCCGGTAATGCATGCCACCGTGGCATCCGGGTGCGCTAACAATACGCCCATGGCGTAGGGAAGCCCCACGCCCATCGTCCCCAAGCCACCCGAATTGATCCAGCGCCGAGGCTTATCGAAGGGGTAGAACTGGGCAGCGAACATTTGGTGCTGTCCGACATCGGATGTGACATAAGCATCGCCACCTGTGACCTCCCAGAGCTTTTGCACAACAAACTGAGGCTTGATGA
This sequence comes from Burkholderiaceae bacterium, assembly GCA_023258775.1. GTDB lineage: Bacteria > Pseudomonadota > Gammaproteobacteria > Burkholderiales > Burkholderiaceae_E > UBA3064. Next base: position 5,629 of record JALQWJ010000047.1, read on the forward strand.
GCTCGTCGCTTTGCTTATAGGCAAGGCAATCCTTTGCTCGCCATTGTTCAATTTGATCCCACCATGGCTTCAATGACTTAGTACTTGTACGTGCTGAGTCGCCTGCGCTTTCGTTAAGCTGGCTTATAAGTTCTTGCATCGAATCCTTGACGTCGCCGACGATTGGTAAATCGACCTTGACACGCTTTGATATCGACGAAGGATCAATATCGATATGAATAATTTTTCTTGGATTTTGTGCGAAGTGTTTGGGATTACCGATCACTCGATCGTCAAAACGCACACCAATAGCCAGTAAGACATCGCAATGTTGCATGGCCATATTGGCTTCATAGGTGCCGTGCATACCGGGCATACCCACAAACTGCCGGCTGCTTGCGCGGTAGGCGCCCAGACCCATTAAGGTATTGGTGCAAGGAGCGCCGATCAAATCGACCAAGGCGTTTAATTCATCGGAGGCTTCGCCTAGAATGACGCCACCACCGGTATAAATCATAGGCCGTTCGGCAGTCAGCAACATTTGCGCTGCCTTACGGATCTGCCCTTGATGTCCCTTAACAATCGGATTGTAGGAACGAAGCGTGACTTCCTTCGGATAGTGAAACTTGCACTTGTTGCGGGTGACATCCTTAGGAATATCAATCAACACCGGACCGGGACGTCCTGATCGAGCAATATGGAAAGCTTTCGCGAAGGTTGCAGCCAGATCTTTAACATCGCGAACGAGAAAATTATGCTTAACGCAAGGCCTTGTGATGCCAATCGCATCGCACTCCTGAAATGCGTCTTCGCCGATCGCATGGGTTGGCACCTGCCCCGAGATCACCACCATTGGAATTGAATCCATGTAGGCCGTTGCGATACCGGTGACTGCGTTGGTAAGACCTGGTCCACTTGTGACGATGCACGCGCCAACGCTTTGTGTGCTTCGAGCATAAGCGTCCGCGGCGTGAACAGCTGCCTGTTCATGGCGAACCAAAATATGTTCGAAGGCTTTTTGTTTGTAAATCTCGTCGTAAATATAGAGAACAGCACCGCCTGGATAGCCAAACAAATGCTTAACACCCTCTTCAGCGAGACAACGGCAGACGATTTCTGCGCCAGTTAGTTCCATAACATCAAAATCCTTTCAAAATCCGGCGTCTCCGACCCGTCGGCGCCTGCGCGGGGTAACCGCTCATGACGCAGACCTTAGAGCCAGGCCCGTGAGGTTGATCGGACGCTCTGGAAAAGCGCTTATGGCGCCTCCAGAAGCTGTCGTATTTACGCGCGGAGCTTGTGAGCTACGCCAAAGCCCTCCAGTGTACTGCGGTGCAATAAGCCGAGCAAATGCGCTAGCATCGCGGGCCATGTCTGACGCTCGCTTGCGTACTCGCCAGGAACTCGACGCCTTTCTCGCATCGGTGGAGCGACGCGCCTTTAAAACGGCACTTTACGCCGTGCGCGATGAAGAGCTTGCGCTCGACATCGTGCAAGACAGTATGCTGAAACTTGCCCAACACTATGCTGACAGTCCTGGCGCGGAGTGGCCCTTAATCTTTCAACGCGTGCTGCAAAACACGATCAGGGATCACTTTCGTCGCAGCCGTGTTAGGAACCTTTGGGTGAGTCTGCTCGGGAATTTGCGCGGTGCGGGCGACCCGGAAGCTGACAGCGAAACCAGTGAAACAGACTTCCTCGACGCTGTAGCTGCCAGTTCAGGCTATGTTGCTGAGAGCGCAGAAAACATTGTTAATCGGCAGCAAAGCCTTGCATTAATGGAGCGAGCCCTTGAAAAGTTGCCTGCACGTCAACGGGAAGCCTTCTTGCTGCGTTATTGGGAAGGTTTAGACGTTCAAGAAACAGCACAGGTCATGGGGTGTTCTGAAGGTAGTGTTAAAACGCACTGCTCAAGAGCCGTTCAAAGCTTATCTGGCATGCTTCAAGCGCTAAAGCCCTAATTCATCAAAGCATCTGGTCCATTGCCACAATAATCACGCAAACTGAGAACACCCTAAAGTCCCGCAGCACGACGAAAACCGCAGCAATACAACGACTAACCAGCAGCAACACAAAGACTAACCCGCAGCAATACAACGACTAACCGCACGAAACTGAATAAGCAATGACAACCAAGCCCCTCCATCAGGAATTTCGCCGATTGCTAGACGATGGTCTGCAAAGCGATTCCGGCCGTGGGTTGAGTAAGTCAACAAAAGATCGGCTGTTGTTAGCGCGCCGCAAAGCACTCGATGCGATACCAAGGCAGGAAGCAAGCGAATCTGAGGCGCATGCCGACCACGCGATTCATCTTGGTGCAAGTGGGGCGGCAATTAATTTGGGCTACGGAAGGCACCTAGGCATTTCACAAGCTGATCTGTTTAAGCATCGATGGCAGGCAAGGCTTAGTCAGTGGTTTGGTCGCTCGAGTTGGCTTGAACGCTTGTTTGTCGCAACGCTCCTCGCATCCATGCTATTTAGCGTACAGTTTGCGCTTGAGGAAGCCGAAGTTCAGGTGTTCATGCGGGAAGGCGAAACGGATGCCAAACTGCTCACCAATGAGCTGCCCTTGGATGCCTATGCGGACAGGGGTTTTGCGGTTTTTCTCCGTAACCTCAGCGTTCATGGTTTTGCCAGTGATGTCGATGAGCAGCAAACATCGACCGATGAAGCCCCGGCAGACGATGCCGAACCAGAAACTGCCTCTGGATCATGAAGAAAGGTAAGGCGCCGGCTGCGTTCGGGCTCATGGCAGCTATACTTGTAACAGGCTTGATCACACCGGCATATGGACAGCAGTCTACCGACGAAGGCCAGCGTGAACTAGCCGGTAACCAAGTCACGCCGAGCCAAGGCATCGCTGTAAGCAACTCGGCTTCTGCGGCCTCAAACGGCGTATCACTGACAGATAGCCATTCGATTCCAGATCCCGCAAGTGCATCCACGGTTGATGCAGACGGTGCAGCACTTCAGGCTGCCATCAGTAAGGCGATCCAGGATTTACAGGCGCGCCGCAAAGCGCAACAACAGGCGCAAGCGACCAAGGCAAACCCCTCAGTCAGCCGGCAGGCCCCTAACTGGGAAGGCCTCAGCGCTCAGGAGCGCGCCCGCTTGCAACCCTTATCGGCAGTCTGGCATGAGCTTCCCTCGGCAGATCGCTACGCCTGGCAACAGCTTGCTCGCCAGTTCCCGATGTTGCCGCAGACGGCTCAAGATCAGGCGCAAGAGCGGATGAAGCAATGGTCCACCTTCACACCCCAGCAGCGTCAGGCAGCGAGGGAGAATTTCCGACTCGCGCAGAAACTTAATGATTCAAAACTCAGCGAAGGTCAACTTCAAGCGCTTTGGGAACGGTATCGCGAACTAACACCCGAACAGCGGGCAGTTCTTCGAGCGGCAGGGCAAACCGCCAGCACAGCAGCACGACACGCTGGAGCCGCTACACCGCTTGCCAAGGAAGCGGCACGTCCACTACCTGCACTGGATCGTCACGGCAAACCAACACCATGATTTCAGAGGCCGTCGATCCCCCCGAGCTGCAGTCTGCCGGGATTTGGCGACGCTTCATGAGCATGGTTTACGAAGGCATCATGCTCTTTGGCGTACTCTTTTTCTTTGGATACGCCTTCTCGGCACTTTTGCGTTTTCAAGGTCACCCAGGTGTGTTACGCGACCTGTTCCAATGGTTTTTGATGCTCTTGCTCGGACTTTATTTCACCTGGTTTTGGAGTCTGGGACGACGCAGTCTGCCGATGAAAACCGTTGCACTGTTAATCGTCGATAGGCAAAACAAGCCGATCAGTTCGCTCAGAGCGATGGCCCGATTCATCGTTGCAGGGGTATTGGGGCTGCTACCACTGGCGCTCGCAGCAAAAGTCCATCCTGCGTTTTTCC
>JALQWJ010000048.1 GCA_023258775.1 Burkholderiaceae bacterium
ACCGCAGCAGGAACAGACAAGTACTCACCTGTAATAAATAAACCAAACACGCCACCTATCGATGCAAATGGCAACACTAGAATAATCAGGCTTGCTAAGCGTAGAGACTTAAAGAGCATGAATAGCAAAAAGAAAATCGCGGCGATCGTAACAGGAACAATGACAGATAGCGTTTCCATTGCTCGTTCCATATTTTCGAATTGTCCGCCATAAACAACATTAAACCCTTCTGGAAGCTTTATCTCCTGATTCATCCGGTTTTGCACGTCTTGCACAAAACCTCCAAGGTCTCGGCCCTCAACATTAGCGCCAACAACAACGCGTCGTTTTGCCGATTCGCGACTGACCTGAGCTGGGCCGTCTTTAAGTTGAATTGAAGCGATCGACTGCAGCGGTACGAGCGCACCATCATGGGCTTTGAGCGTAATTTGCTTGATTGACTCAATCGAGTCTCTTGCTCGCTCGGGAAACCGTACCGCGATTCCAAAGCGTCGCTCGCCCTCATAAAGCAGGCTGACTTCTTTGCCGCCAATCGCAGTTTCAATAATCGCATGCACATCGGCCACATTGATGCCGTAGCGAGCAATCGCTGCTCGGTCAATGTCGATGATTAAGGATTGCTGTCCCGAAAGTCTCTCGATGCGGATATCGCGCGCTCCTGGTACCGACCGCAACAATCTCGCGACCTGTTCTGAGACCCGCCGCAACTCGTCGAGTTCGTCGCCAAAAATCTTAATCGCAAGCTGTGACCGAACCCCGGTAACCATTTCGTCAACACGCTCTGAAATAGGTTGCGAAAGCACGATTTGAACGCCCGGGATGCTTGATAAACGTTGACGAATCTCCTCGTCAATTTCATCTTGTGATCGCTTGGTTTTCGGGTCTAAAAGCACGATGGGATCTGACTCATTGGGTCCAACAGGATCTGCAGGCGATTCACCTCGGCCAAGTTTTGAAACCACCATTCGAACACCATCCACTTGTGCAATGCTGCGCATTGCCGCCATTTCCATGCTCACCGATTCTTGTAACGAAATACTCGGAACCCGATTGATTTGGGGCGTGAGGGCACCTTCTTTCATGGTCGGCATGAACGATTTACCGAGCAAGGGGAAAAGGCCGATCGAACCAAGCAATAAGACCGTAGCCGTGAGTACTGTGATGCGACGACGTGCCAGTGAGCGATCAAGTAAGCCAAGGTAGGATGACTTCAGACGGGCGATGACCCAGGTGTCATGCTCAGACCCACCTTTCAAAATATAAGAACAAAGCACTGGAGAAAGGCTCAGCGATACGAGGAGCGCAACCCCAAGCGCGATAGCAATCGTGATAGCTAGTGGTGCGAAAAGCTTTCCTTCAATGCCTTGCAAGGTCATTAAGGGAAGAAAAACGAGAATGATGATTGCGATCCCAAATGCCGTTGGCGTAGCAACTTCCATCGTTGCATCACGGATGAGGCGAAGGCGCGCTACGCCGCTGACTTGCTTTGTCCCTAACCGATGGAAGATGTTTTCAACGACTACGACCGTGGCGTCGACCATTAAGCCAATGGCAATTGCTAATCCGCCAAGTGACATCAAATTGGCCGAAATGCCATAGCGGTTCATCAAAATGAAGGTGGTCAGCGGCGCGATGATCAAGGTGGCCACCACGATCAGGCTGGAGCGCACATCGCCCAAGAAAATAAAGAGCACGATCACCACCAGGAAGATGCCCTCGATCAGCACTTTGCCCACCGTCCAAAGCGCTGCGTCGACCAGCTCGGTGCGGTCGTAGTAAGGCACGATCTGCAAGCCGCCGGGCAACATCCCCTTGGTGTTGATTTCATTCACACGGTCTTTGACGCGTGACACCACTTCCTTGGCATTGCCACCACGCATCATCAGCACGATGCCCGAGACCGACTCGGTGTAGCCCCCCTTGATGATGGCGCCCTGTCGCACCTCATGGCCGAGAGTGACGTCGGCCAGGTTCTTGACGTATACCGGCGTGCCGTTTTGCTCACGCACCACGATGTTGCCAATGTCTTCCAGACTGCGAATCAGGCCCACGCCCCGGATCAGGTACTGTTCCGCGCGCTGGGGCAAGATGCCACCGCTGGCATTGGCATTGTTTTGTGCAATGGCCTCGTACACCTGCTGGATGGTCACGTTGTAGTGGGTCAAGCGGTCGGGCTTGACCAGGGCCTGGTATTGCCGGACATAGCCGCCTTGCGAATTGATTTCCGCCACGCCAGGAATGGAGCGCAGCAAGGGCCGAACCACCCAGTCTTGAATGATGCGCCGCTCGGCCAACTCTGCGGGCGACAACTCGCGCTCGCCGTCCTTGGGATGGTCGAGCGTGTATTGGTAAACCTCGCCCAAGCCAGTGGACACCGGGCCCAGCACCGGCGTGATGCCTTGCGGCATGCGCGGCGTCACCTCGATCAGGCGCTCGGTGACCAGTTGCCTGGCAAAAAAGACATCGGTTTTGTCGGTGAACACCAGGGTGATGATGGACAAGCCGCTTTTGTTGAGCGAGCGCATTTCGACCAGGCCCGGCAAACCTGTCATCGCGATTTCGAGCGGGATGGTGACGAATCGTTCGATTTCTTCGGGGGAGCGTCCAAGCGCTTCGGTAGCAACCTGCACCTGCACATTGGTGACGTCCGGAAAGGCATCTACCGAAAGTTTCATCGATGCACGGATGCCAAAAGCGCAAACCACGATTGCAATGACGACCACAAGCAGGCGCTGATTCAAGGCGCCTTTGACTAAACGCGCGAGCATGGCTTATTCCAATTCAGCGCGCTTGCGCTCGTTATTGAGGTGGAAAGCGCCACGCATTACGATCGCCTGTCCTTCAGTCAAACCACGAATGATCGGTCGCTTGCCATTGATCGATATACCGAGTTCTACGGGGATGAGCTTGAAGCTGCCGTCTTGGCGGTGCAAAAACACATGATCGCGGTCTCCGTCCCGAACCACGGCACTATCAGGAATTGCTAATCGTTCTTCTCGTTCACCAAAAAGACGCATGGTTGAGAGCATTTGCGGCTTGAGTTCACGCGAAGCGTTATCGACCTCGGTTCGAACCGTGATCGTCCGCGTCTCTGGCTGTATCGTGTCACTGACAAAAACAATCCGGCCACGAAAGCGTTTTTCACCGAGCGCTGGCACTTGGACATCGACGAGCTGCCCCATCCGAACCGAACCGGCTGCTTGTTCCGGCAGGGCGCCAACGGCCCAGACAGTGGTGAGATCGGCAACCGTAAATAAGGCGTCTCCGGGTTGCGCGACCTGGCCCTGGCTCACTTTGCGTTCGACGACAACGCCAGCGCGGGTGGCGATAATGCCGACTGTCGGGTCGAGTTGGCCACTCTCGCGAAGTCGCCGTTGCAGACTTTGATCAAAGCCAATAAGCGACAATTGATCGGATGCTGCGCGAAGTTCAGCTCTGGCAATCGATTGTTCTGATTCCCGACGCTGTAGTTCCGCAGCCGAAATCACATCAGCCTTATAGAGTTGTTGTGCTCGTTCCAGTGCTCGCTCTGCAAGTGAAAATGCGGCGTTGGAGCGCAGAAAGTTGAGTTGAGCCTGAGTGAGTTCGGTGCTGCTAATACGAGCCAAAACCTCGCCAGCCTTGACGCGGTAGCCCACATCAACAGAGACTTCAACGACGCGGCCGGTCACCGATGCGCCTATTCTCGTGATGCGCTTCTCATCAACTTCAATCCGTCCTGGTATTTCCTGGGTCCGCTCAATACCTGTCCTCGCGACATTACCAAGCTCAAATCGTTTAAGCATATCTGCGCGCGGGCGCACCACACTGGCATCGTCCTCACCTATGTCTTTGTCTTGGGACGCTTGACTGGTGCCTGATGCACTCGTTGTGTCGGCGGTGCTTTTTTGCTCGCTATTCGGTGACGATTTTGCTGCAGCCTTTTCGCCTTGCTGCTTAGTGTCTTGTCCACATGAAGCAAGCAGCAAGCATATTAAGCTCGATGCTATAAGGTATAGAGCGGATCGAGACTGACGTTGATACTTTGAAGCCTTTTCGCTTGAATCTCCTGCCAAGGGGTTGCTTAATCGTGTCATGGTTGGGTTGTCCTTGCTAGGCATCGATGAGTCGGTTGATCTCGGGATCATGGCGCGGTTTCTGTGCTTAACACCTGAATTGCAATCGATGCAGCTTGTTGTTCAAAGCGTGCCGTGAGGAGATCAGCTCTTATAAGTCTTAGAACGCGTTGCGCGTCGATAACATCAAGAATGCCGCGCTCGCCAAAACGGTAGGCAGCCTCAGCAACCCGCAACGCGGCCTCAGCCTCACGCACCGCCCCTTCATTGAGGGACTTAACCCGAAGGGCTGCAATGTCCAGCGAAGCCCAAGCACTGTCGAACTCTCGGATTAGACTTTGTTCGCGCGCCCTGAGGGCGAGCGAGGCCCTTTGAACTTGGGCTTGAGCGATATCAATCGCTGCTGTGCGTGGGTCAAGCAAGGGCACTGATACCGATGCACCCATAAGGGTTTCGTAGCGGGCAGGTCGATCGACACCTCGGTCGCGCAACTGTGTGAGTTGCACATCAACACCCGGCCAACGGCTTGCCCTAGCTTCCTGAACACGCTCAGACGCAGCTTGTAGCTCGGCGCGAAGTGCAATCAATTCAGGATGTCGGGTGAGTAATTGCCCTCGCACGAGTGTTCTGTCGGGAACTTGTACCGGATCTTCAAGACTTGCGTTGATACGCCAGCCGGCTGGCAGGTCGATCCCAACGATTTGCTGGAGTCGAATGCGAGCTTGTTCAAGTGCAAGCCTTGCGACCTGGCTCCGCTGTTGAGCACCAATCAGTTCGGCGTCAGCCTTGATCAATTCATAGCGCGCGACATCCCCACTTTCCACTCGTAACTTCACACGTGCACGCGTTGACTCCAACAAGGCGCGTGCCTCATCGGCCGCGCTGATTTCTGCCTGCCTAAGAAGGACCTCGTAGGCAGCGCGGCGAACAAGACCGGCGATCTGAACTCGGGTTGCATCCACGCGAGCTTCTTGGGCTTGCGAGAGTGAGGCAAATGAGGCAATTCGAGCGCCACGTTGTGCGGGATTCTCGATGAACTGGCTTACCCCGAAGTTTTGGAGCTGCGACGTGCGGTCTTGCAAGACAGCCTTTGCCGACTCTCGTCCAAGACCTATTTCAAGGCGTGGGTTCTGAAGGACACCGGCAAGTGATTGGGCGGCCTTGGCACCGATGAGGTCAGCACGAGAAAGCGACAAATCGGCATTGTTCTGAATTGCAAGTGAGATGAGCGCATCAGGTCGAAATGACTCGGATGCTTGAATCGTGTTTGTGGCCACCAGGATTGTGATAACAAATATGGCAATAACAGACCGGCAACCTTTTCTGGGTGCTTGCATAAGTAAATCAACCTTGAGCGCGTGGGAGGAATGTTTTAGTGCGCCCGCAGGATACCGTCGGCGCATTACCCGTTATTCATCAATGGTCATGGGGTTGCTTGCCTTGATCCAGCTTGCAGCTGCTTAAGCTTGAATTGGTTCACCTTGCAGCTGCTTTAAAGTACTGCTAGCTGTAGAAGATGAGCCTAATGGGTACGTGGTTTGATCAAGCGTTCGTTTCGATTCATGGAGCGGATTTTCACCGCAACAAGCTCGGCTCCTCTCGCTAACTGCACAGGAACCTCGACACCTGCTTGGCCTAAGGACCATACATGCCGGTAAAAGCTAGCCAGGTCTTGAACACGATGGCCTGCCACCGACAGTACCAAGTCCTCAGATAAGATACCAGCGGTCTCGGCAGGTCCCTCTGGGCTTGTATGCTGGACCACGAGTTGCTCGTTTTGCTCTTCGAGATAAAGCCCAAGCCAAGGCCTTGGTGCATGACCGCTGTGGCCCTGGTTGATCAAAGTTTCAAGAATTGGAACTAATACATCGATTGGCACAACCATATTACTTTGTTGAGTTTGTCCCTGCTTGATTTCCTGAGTTAGCAGCGAACCGATACCGACCAGTTGTCCTGCCTGGTTTAATAGCGGCGAGCCGCTCCATTCAGGATGAGCCGGCTCGATGAATAAGGCGTGATCGAGTAAGTACTCCCAGGATCCCGCAAATGGCTTGATTGCAACGATCGATGTCTTAAGGCACTGATGAATACCGCCATGACCAAGCATGTAAACGGTTCTGCCCTTGGCTAAATCGCTTGCCTTGCCGAGCGGTATGAAACCGCAGTCAAGTGGGCTAAAGCTCTTCAATAAGCCAAAGCCAGTGGCTTGATCATAGGCAAGCACATCGGCCTGGACCACCGAGCCATCTCGCTTGCGGCACCATATTTGCTGGGCTTCGGTTACCAGATAGCCGATCGTCAGAATATGTCCCTGTTCATCAATCACCACACCATGACCGCTGCGGCTGGTACCCAATATCGGTGCGGTGTAGGCTTCATCGGGCACCTGGACATGAAGCTGCAACAAAGCGTTGAGGCTTTCGTCGAGGCTAAAGTCAAGTTGCTCAGGGTCGGGGCGGAGTGCTTTGGGAAAGGACCATGGATCAAGGTTAAACATAGGTGCATACTCGGAAAAAATGCATCGAAGTGAATCGGACGGAACCATCTTAAAGCTTATGAAAGCAGTGATCCAACGTGTTAGCCATGCTTCAGTCACCGTTGAGCAGCGAGTTGTCGGATCAATCGCTGCAGGTTTGCTCATGTTTGTGTGCGCCGAGCGAGACGATAGCCCTCAAATCATCGAGAAGTTTGTCAATAAAGTCTTAAAACTGAGAATTTTTTCGGATACGCACGGCAAGATGAACCGAAGCATTATGGATATCGATGGAATGGGCGCCGTCGGAGGCCTACTAATCGTGAGTCAATTCACCCTCGCTGCAAAGCTCTGGGATGGCAATCGCCCGAGCTTTACCGATGCGGCCCCACCAGCGCATGCCCGACGCTGTTATGAGGATTTGCTTGGCTATGCGCGAAGCCAGCATCCGATTGTTGAGGCGGGCGAGTTTGGCGCTGATATGAAAGTGGCGCTGCTCAACGATGGTCCGGTGACTTTTTTCATGGAACTTGATCAAGCATCATGAGCGATAAGCTTTCTCAAAGACCCGATGAAACCAGGGCGAAAAGCATTGCAAAACTTTATGTTGATCCGATTTCACCTTATGCGTATTTTTATCTGAAACAAATCGATCGGCTTGACGATTTGCTCGACATCCGCATCACGCCAATCCTCTTCGGGGCGGTTCTAGCGCACTGGGGGCAGCTCGGCCCGGCAGAGATTGAATCGAAGCGGCGTCATACCTATCAGCATTGCGTCTGGCTCGCCAGGCGTTATGGCTTAGCTTTTCAAATGCCGTCGCGCCATCCTTTCAACCCACTTTCAGCACTGCGTTTACTTGTTTCGATGGGTAACCCACCTGAGGCGATCAAGAAAGCAAGTGATTTTGTTTTTGAGCAGGGTCGTGACCCCGAACTTGACTTTTCTGGATTATGCGAGGTTTTAGGGGTTAGCGATGGCGCGCAAAGGATCCAGGAAAGCAGTGTCAAACAAGCCTTGCAAGCGCAAACCCAAGAGGCAATAGCTGCCAATGTGTTCGGCGTGCCGAGCCTTGTTGTTGACGGGCATTGTTTTTGGGGTGTTGACACCATTGACTGGGTAATTGACTACGTGCAAGACAGGCAAATGTTTGAGCGATCCGATATGAAATCGATCGAAAGCGTCGCCTGGGGCGTGCGGCGAAAGCGCGACTAAATGAGGGGTGTAGCGTGAATGCGAAAGCAGACTTGGTCCATTTGAGCTATTGCAGTCAGGCCTGCACGGGACTCCAAACCGGTGATCTGGACAAAATTCTTGAAATTTCTAAAACAAATAATCATCGTCATCAGATCACTGGTCTACTGACATACAGCGGGGATATCTTTATCCAGTTTATCGAAGGCCCCAAAGCATCGATCGATCATTTGATGTATCGCTTGCGGGGCGATCGAAGGCATAAAAACTTAATCGTGCTCTCCGAAGGGCGTGATCATTTAAGACTTCTGCCCGACTGGGACATGGAGCTGGTAAGCGCATACGAGGCCCATCAAATGCTTCGCGAAGCTTTGCGCGAAACCGATCAGTACGGCACCGTCATTGCGCTCTCAAGACTACTTGCGAAATTGCAACCCGAGTTATATCGAGACGCTGAGTAAGCCAGGTTCGTCGGCGATCAGTTGGCATCGAGCTGCGGATCGAACTATCATCATGCCTTCGGTCTTATTTGTGGTACCCCTCATTTATTGAACATTGATGGAGTTTGCATGATCAATCTTACAAATCCCAAGACGCTTCCGTGCCTGCTGCGTCAACTCGCTTTTGCGGCGGGCGCCGTGATGATCGGTACAGGTATCGGTATGGCCCAAGCTGCAAACCTTAAATGGGCCGCCCAAAACGATATCCTCACACTAGACCCGCATTCGCAAAACCACGCGACGACAAACAATATTGTTGGCCACGCCTACGAAGGCCTGGTCCGTTATGATAAAAACTACCGAATCGAGCCTTGCCTTGCGACCAGCTGGCAAACGGTAAATCCAACAACATGGCGATTTAACCTGCGCAAAGATGTGAAATTCCATGACGGATCAACATTCACAGCAGACGATGTGATTTTTTCGTTTGATCGTATCCGGCAACCTCAGGGGACGATGCAAATTTATGTGGCGGGCGTTAAAGAAATCAAAAAAGTTGATGATCACACCATCGATATGATTCTTGACAAACCGAATCCTGTGTTGCTGAACAGTCTTGTGACTTTTCTCATCATGGATAAGGAATGGGCTGCAAAGAACAAATCAGAGAAAGTTCAGGATTACAAGGCAAAAGAAGATACATTTGCATCACGAAACACCAACGGTACAGGGCCCTTTGTGATCAAAGAATGGTCGCCTGATCAGCGTATCGTGATGACCGCGAATAAGTCTTGGTGGGGTAAATCCGAAGGCAACGTTACCGATGTGACCTACACGCCCATTAAGGCTGATGCCACAAGAATTGCAGCCCTGCTTGCAGGTGATGTGGATTTAGTCACCGATTTGCCCACCCAAGATGTTGCGCGCTTGCGATCGACTGCGAGCTTGTTTGTACTAGATGGCCCAGAAGTACGAACGATTTTTATCGGTATGGATCAGGGCAGTGATGAATTGAAGTATGGCGCTAAAGGTAAGAATCCTTTTAAGGATGTTCGGGTTCGTCGGGCACTCTCCATGGCGGTAGATCGAGCAGCGATTCAGCGCACCATCATGCGTAATCTGTCGATCCCCGCAGCAATTATGGTTGCTCCTGGTGTTCATGGCCACACCCCTGAGCTTGATAAAACCGTTCCTGCCAACGTCGAAGGCGCCA
>JALQWJ010000049.1 GCA_023258775.1 Burkholderiaceae bacterium
TCAGTCAATATAAGGATAAGAGCGTCATATTTATCGAAACCACTAAAGGATTCCGTGCGCAAAGTGTTGATGTGCTTACGAGGCTTGATGGGCAAATCCACATTCGAAGCAAGCTTGGCGAGCATGAACGTTTTGCGATTGCTGGGGTTGCCGCACTTCGTGCTTTGCTACAAAAGGCAGACTGATCATGACATCTGCACTGCGAGCGGTACTGCAACACAAAGGACTGGTGTTACTGCTTGCATGTGCGCTCGGTGCAAGCGGATGGTTTGCCTGGCTTAAGCTTCCTGTAGACGCATTTCCTGATATATCGCCAACACAGGTAAAAATCATTTTTAAGATACCTGGGATGACCCCTGAGGAGGTTGAGCTTCGGGTCGTGAAGCCTATCGAGCTCGAATTGCTCAGCATTCCAAATAAGACGATGGTTCGATCGATTTCTAAGTACGGTATTTCAGACATAACGATCGATTTTGAGTCTGGCGTTGATATTTATTGGGCACGTCAGCAGGTCGCCGAACGACTCAGTGGCGTTATGGATACGCTGCCCTCGGCTGTTCAAGGCGGGCTAGCACCGATCACCACCCCACTAAGTGAGATGTTTATGTTTACGGTGGATGGTGAGTCTCATAGTCTTGAGGCGCGTCGACGTGTTCTTGACTGGGTCATTCGTCCTGAACTTCGTACGATTTCCGGCGTCGCTGACGTGAATGCCCTCGGTGGTCGCGTCGCGGCTGTTGAAATCGTACCTGACACAGCCAGAATGGCGCGCCTGGGCATTAGCATGCAGACGCTTCAGGATAGCGTAGCTCAAAATAATGCCAACGACGGTGCAGGACGCGTTGTCGCGGGCGATGAAGTGCTCGTGGTGCGGGTCGAAGGGGCAATCACTGATCTTGATGCCTTGCGACGAATTCGACTACAAGCGCCGCAGGGTCAAGAGCATGTGTCAGTGCAGCGCTTGGTACTTGATGATGTCGCAACGGTGCGCATGGGAAGTCTCACACGCTATGGGGCTGTTAGCGCCGACGGCAGGGGAGAAACCGTTCAGGGGCTGGTTCTGGGCATGCGTGGGGCCAACGCACGCGAACTCGTAGGCGCGGTGAAGTTAAAGCTTGTCGAGATTGAACAGCGCTTACCTGAGGGTATGAATTTACGGGTTTTTTATGACCGCGGTGAGCTTGTCACAAGGGCGTCAAATACAGTAATCAAGGCCTTAGCCGAAGCGGCGGTGCTGGTTTGTCTTGTGCTCTACCTTTTTCTTGGCGGGCTGCGCGCCGCAGCGGTGGTGGCATGCTCTTTACCGCTTTCACTCCTGGCTACGTTTTTACTGATGCGGTATACCGGGCAAACGGCAAATCTCATGAGCCTAGGCGGACTGGCAATTGCACTAGGTATGCTTGTTGATGCTTCGGTCGTTGTCGTTGAGAACATCGAAGCCTCACTTGCGCACAAGCATCCAAATACTTTTCGTGAAATGATCGATCTATTCATTGAATCGATCGATGAAGTATTCAAGCCTGTGGTGTCAGGTGTGCTAATCATCGCCATTGTCTTTGTTCCTTTGCTCACGCTGGAAGGTCTGGAGGGGCGCTTATTTTCACCTGTTGCGAAGACGATCGTGATGGCATTGGCCTGCTCACTTGTTATTGCGCTGCTTGTTGTCCCTGCACTCGCCCTGATGTTGCTTAAACTTAAAACTGAAGTGATCCATCGCGATCCCTGGTTGATGCGCTTCCTGTTCCAACGATATGTCGTCTCGCGCGATTGGCTTTGGCGCTCACCAAAGTTGTTATACGGATTATCTATTTCGCTGCTTGCAGCGGCAGTTGGGATTTATTTCACCATTGGAAAAACATTTATGCCTACGATGGACGAGGGCGATGTACTCATTCAAGTTCAAAAGCTTCCCTCAATTTCACTGGAAAGCGCGCTTGCCATGGACGCCATGATTCAACAACAAATTCTTGCCAAGATTCCTGAAGTGCGCTCCGTTGTTGCCCGGGCTGGATCTGACGAGATTGGTCTTGATCCAATGGGTTTAAATGAAACTGATCTCTTTTTAGTCATGAAACCAGCCGGGCAGTGGCGTGGCACAAAAAATGATGTGATCGAAGGACTGCGTGAGGTCATGGATCAATTTCCTGGACTTGATTATGGATTCACGCAACCGATCGAAATGCGTGTATCAGAGATGCTCACGGGTGCCCGAGGTGATGTCGCGATCAAAATATTTGGCGACGATTTACAAAGGCTTAATGACAGTGCGCAGCAGATTGCAAAGCTGGTGCACAGTATTCCAGGCGCTGCTGAAGTGATTGCGCCCAAGGTTGAAGGTTTTCGCTACCTGAAGGTGACTCCGTATCGACATCGCCTGGGTGAACTCGGCATTTCAATCGATACGTTTCAACGACAGCTGCGTGCAGCACTTGAAGGGGAAACCGTTGGTGTCATGCTTGAAGGCTCAATCAGAACACCAATTAGCATACGCGGGGATGAGCGCTTACGCGAGAATCTGGATGCCCTAGCGCGATTGCTGATCACTGGAGATCAGGGCAAGTCATACACGCTTGAGACGCTGGCGCGTTTGGAGATGCTTGACGGCCCAATTCGTATTGATCACGAGCAGGGGCAGCGATTTGCTAATGTCCAGGTGTCGGTTGAAGGAAGGGATCTGACGGGTTTTGTTCAAGATGCCCAGGCTGCGGTCGCCTCACTTGGTTTGCCGGCAAACCTGAGGATTACATGGGGTGGTCAGTTTGAAAATCAACAGCGTGCAGCCGCACGCTTGTCCTTAGTCATTCCCGCGGCGATTGTAGTTATATTTATCATACTAATGCTGACCTTTGGCTCAATGAAACAGGGCTTGGTGGTCATGCTCAATGTTCCTTTCGCCATGATAGGCGGTGTGTTTTCTTTGGCGGTATCGGGTGAATATTTATCGGTGCCAGCCTCCGTCGGATTTATTGCGCTTCTGGGTATTGCCGTGCTCAATGGCGTGGTTATGCTCAGCCATTTCAACGAGCGCCTTATTTCCGGTGAGTCGATTGATCAGGTCATCAGACGAGGAACGGAGCGACGCTTAAGGCCGGTTTTGATGACTGCTGTGATTACAGCGCTAGGCATGATCCCTTTGCTTTTTGCGAGCGGGCCAGGCTCGGAAATTCAGCGTCCCTTGGCCATTGTAGTGACAGGTGGTTTGCTCAGTTCTACGCTTTTGACGCTCTATTTGTTACCACTTATTTATCGATGGGCAGTTAAAGTGAATAATTCGAAAGGTAACGAATCATCATGAGCTATCTTAAATATGTAAAACATAGATCAATATGGCATCGCCTATTTGTTGGCATGATGGTGATCTACTCGGTCCTTGCCGCAAGGCTTGAAGCGCAAGATGGCTTGCCCATTGACCTGATTCCTAACGACGCACAGCTCAGGCTTGCACTTGCCAAACAACCTCGACTTGCAGCCTCGGAGGCGCGCTTACAGTCTCAGCGACAAGAGGCGATACTGAGGCGGCTCGGACCCTATGAGACGGTGATTGCTGTAGGTCAACAGTATCGTCGTCCACGCAATCTGGCAGAAGGCTCATCGAGTGACACGATGATTGGTATCGAGCGCGGCTTACGTTTGTGGGGAAAGGAGTCGCTCGACAAGGCCTGGGCAGACGTCATCGAAGCGCGTGCGCAAGCCGAACAAGCGCTTGTGGTCTTTGAAATGCATCAACAGTTTTTTGAGTCCTGGCGCGGATTTTTAAGGGAATTGCTCGCTGAAGAGTCAGCAAGAAGATCAGCGGCAAGTAGCGAAGCTTTATGGTTACAGGCCCAGGCGCGTCGCCGATTAGGCGACTTGGCCCAAATCGATGAGCAAACAGCCAAAGCCGAGCAGTTGCAGGCCTTCGCTGATCTTCTTGAAGCAAGCGCGAAGAAATCTGCCAAAATCGAGCAGCTCAGCAGGCGATATCCTTCCTTAAATTATGACCGCAGATTGCCCACGAACTTTGGGCAATGGCTTGAGCTACTCAACAACCAGTTCGATCTGCCTAGAGATGTTGCCCTCGCCGAACAGCTTTTGATCGAGAGAAGTCCTTTGGTCTTGGCTGCCAGGCTCCAAGCGCAGGCGTTTGGTTTGCAAGCAAAGCGCGCCGACCTTGATCGGCGCCCCGATCCCACGCTTGGTAGCTATGTTTCGCAAGAGCGTTCGGGTGCAGAGCGCTTGATTGGTGTGCAGCTGTCGATACCGATTGAAGGTCCTCAGCGTGCGGTTTCAGCGAGGCTTGCAAGCCAACAGACTGAAGAGGCCCTTAATTTGACTGAGGAGTTAATGCTCGCCTTGCAATCCGATTTGCGCGCAAGGCTTCGCAGTTTTCATCAAGGCTCGGAGGCCCTCAAGCATCGTTGGGAAGCTTATCGCTTGCAAGACGAAGCTGCAGCCAGAAGTTTGCGCGGTTTCTCACTTGGTGAGCGAACGCTTGCCGAAGTCCTTCAGGCAAGGCGCATTGCTGATACCCAATACGTCCAAGCCCTGAGCCAAAGCTTAGAGCTTTTTCTGCTAAAGACGAGTCTTGAAATCGATCTCGGCATGCGTTGGGCAAAGCCTTGACGCTAACCTCGACCCTTAGCCCTCCAAGGCAAAGTATCCTTAGTCACGCCATACATGAGAGACTCGGGTTTGAACACGTTGGTGTTAATCAACGGCGGGGTGGCAGAGTGTTATGCCTTGGCCTGCAAAGCCATGCAGGGTGGTTCAAATCCATCCCCCGCCTCCATGCCCTAATCGCCCTCCCGAAGGGCTTTGAACTTTGCAGCCATCGTTGGGTTTCCCCGGGTGAGTTTTTTGATCGTTACATCCTGCGCTTTATCGTTGGCAAGTCTGAGGTTCCGATCGGTGCCCAAAAGCGCTTCTTTGGTTTTCTGCAGATGGTCGATCGATTTATCGATCTCATCAATGGCGGTTTGAAATCTTCGCGTCGCTAAGTCGTAATTCTTCGCAAAGCCGTTCTTGAAACTTTCAAGTTCGGCTTCGAAATGAGTGATATCGATGTTCTGAGCTTTAACTACAGCAAGTTCTCGTTTATAAGCGAGCGATTTTTGCGCTGCGTTTCGAAGTAGGGTGATGATCGGGATAAAAAACTGTGGTCGAACGATATACATTCTTGGATATCGATGTGAGACATCTACGATGCCACTGTTATAAAGATCGCTATCTGGTTCAAGCATGGATACCAAGATCGCATATTCGCAGGATTTTTCGTTCCGATCCCTATCAAGCTCTTTGAGGAAATCTTCATTTCGCGATTTTGACGTACTACGATCGTTTTCATTTTTCATCTCAAACATAACCGATACGACTTCAGTGCCTTCTGAATCAAATTCCCGGAAGACGTAATCACCTTTGCTGCCGCTTCTTGCGTCGTTATCTTTTTCAAAGTAGGCGTTGGGAAATGCAGTTGCTCTGAGGCGATTGAATTCTGTTTCGCAGTGTTGCTCGAGGGTTTCTCCCAGCAGTTTGCTTGAAAGTTTTGCCTTCATGTCGCGAAGCCTCTCGATGGCATGGTCACGATCCTTGAGCTGCGTCTCATACTTGTCTTTGAGGGCGCTCTCGGCCAACTGTTTTTCAAGCCTCGATTGTTCAAGTTTCATCTTTAAGCCATCTCGCTCGCTTGAAATTGTTTGCACTGCTTCGCTAATTGCAAGTTTTCGGGCAAGTTCACTTGACTCAATCGTGGATTTATAGCGTTCAATCGTTTGATCTTTCTTGGCGATTTCGCGCTCAAGCGCCGTGCTTAACTGCGCTTTGGCAAGTTCAACAGCAGTGCGCTTCTCCTGTTCGGCGATCGCCAGGCGTTTGTGGAGTTGTTCATCAAATTCACGATCGCGAATTTGTTTGAGAATGTCTGCGTAGCCAGTCTCATCAATTTTGAAAGCTTTGGAACAGTGGGGACAAATAACATCATGCATGCAATATGCTCACTTGGTTCTGTAGGTTCGGATGGTTCTTGAATATCATCGTCTAATCTTGACGACAATCAGGGGTTACACTTAATTCGGATAAGTCAATTAATCTGAGCCAAGCCCTGAATTCGCAAGCGGAAAGCAGACTGAAAAGCGGCAACCGCTCGCGTTTTGGTGTGCGCCTAGCGGACTTTCAAGGCTAAGCTCGAGTTGATGTCGTTTAGCGATTTCGCGAACGATTGCCAGACCAAGGCCACTACCACTTGCATGATGCCCAAGCACGCGATAAAAGCGCTCGAAAACGAGCGATTGTTCAGCTTGGGGTATGCCTGGACCATTGTCTTCCACCTCGAGGAGAAGTTTTCCGTCAATCATACGGAGTCTCACAGTAACGATACCGTTCGTTAAGCAATAACGTAATGCATTGTCAACCAAATTATTGAGCATTTCGCAGACCATGAGTGGATTGATCCAGGCCTTTTCGTCTTCGGCAGAAGGATCGACTTCGAGACCAAAGTCATGCCCCAAGCTGAGGGCTTGATCGGCCCAAGGCTGCGCCCATTCGCGCAGTTGGGCAGCAAAGACAACCGGTGTTAACTTGTATTGCGCCTGATCGAGACTTTCTGTTCTCGCCAATGTCAGCAACTGACTGAGGACATGCGCCGCGCGTTCTGAACTCCGTATCAATTGTTCAAGGCTTCGACGAATCTCGTGAGGATCATCGGTTCTTAACGCGAGTTCAGCCTGGGTTCGTATGCCTGCAAGTGGCGTTTTCATCTGATGGGCCGCATCAGCGATGAATCTGCGTTGAAGTCTCATCAACTCGCCCATGCGTTCGAGTAGTTCGTTGAACGAGGAAAGTAAGGGGGCGAGTTCTTCGGGCGCGCCCCTGATTTGCAAGGGTGACAGGTCTTCAGGGCGACGGTCCTGAATGCGTTGTTGCAGGTTTCCTAGTGGCTTTAGTGCCTGTGTTAGGCCAAACCACACCAAAACGATAGCGAGTGGAAGCACAATGAACTGAGGGAAGATCAGACCTCGGATAATTTCATTTGCAAGCGCTTCGCGTGGTTCAGTCGTTTCAGCGATTTGAATGATTATGGATTGTTGATCAGTGTTGTTTGCAATCAAACGCACTGCGCTTACGCGTACCTCCTCGCCGTGATACCTGGCGTTGCGAATCGAAACTGCGCCAGGATCAGGTAAGTAATCCGGATCGTGACTCGGTATACCCGGGTCGCCTGCAACGTAGTCGCCGTCGGGCAGGCGGATTTGGTATCGATAGGTGGGTGCGCCAAGGGTGACCACGCCTGCGCTCGTTACCGGCAAGTGTTGCGGCAGAGCAAGTGGAGGCTGTGGTTGCGCGCTTACGCGCTGGGCAATGACAAGTGACTTTTCTTCAAGCGCGCGGTCAAAGGGTTGGTCTGCAATCGACCGAGCCATGGTGAATGTGAGCACAACACTCAAGGGCCACAATAAAAGTAAAGGTGCGAACATCCAGTCAAGGATTTCACCAAATATAGTGCGCTGCTCTGGTTCTGGCGCCCGTAGGACTGCAAAAAGTCCTCCGCGCTTTTGGATCAGATCGTCACTGTCCTGTGAGCGCTTTTTGTATGCCTGATGTTGGTCAAGGGTGGTTTGTGGGTCGTTCAAGACAATATCCCAAGCCTCTTACCGTCGAGATGGTGACATCGCAACCGTCGAGTTTCTTTCTTAATCGATGCACATAAACTTCGACCGCGTTATGGCTGACTTCATGACCCCATTCGCAAAGATGCTGAACGATGTGTTCTTTGCTTACTAGCCGACCAACCCTTGTGAGTAATACCTCCAGAAGCGCAACTTCACGCGCTGACAGTTCGAGGGTTTGATTTTGGTGAAACGCGGTTCGCGCCGACTGGTCATAGGTGAGTGCGCCGTGCTGAATTTGCGAGGAAGCCTTGCCCATGCCCCGTCTCACCAGGGCTCGGACACGGGCTTCGAGTTCGCTTAAGGCAAAGGGTTTTGCCATGAAGTCGTCCGCGCCGGCGTCAAGCATTTTGACGCGCTGCTCGACCGAGTCTGTGGCAGTCAGAATCAGTACAGGGATCCCAGATTGACGTGTACGTAGTCTCTTTAGCACCTCAATGCCGCTGAGCCCGGGTAAACCAAGATCGAGAATCAACAGGTCAAATGACTCAAAACCCAGGGCTGTATCTGCACTTTGGCCAGATACTAGATGGTCGACGGCATAGCCCGCTTGACGCAGCGATCGTGTTAAACCGTCAGCCAGTATCTCGTCGTCCTCGACCAATAGGATCCGCATCTTCTGTCTCCCCCAGCGCCGCGGTCTGCCGTATCAGGTCGGCAGTTTCTTTTGCAACACGCGCTGCAGCCTCAGCGTAATCCTCTCCGGCGCTCGCGTAAAGGATGGCGCGTGAAGAATTCAACATCAAACCCCAACCCTTAGCCTGCCTACCCGCTTTTACGGCTGCATGGACATCCCCGCCCTGGGCACCGATACCGGGCACAAGCAAAGGTAAATCTGGCGCGAGTGCTCGAACGCTGGCGAGTTCTTCAGGGTAAGTCGCACCAACAACCAGGGCCATTTGGCCCGCAGCGTTCCAGCGATAGGCTGCCAGGAGGGCTACAACCTGATAGAGCGGTAATCGTTCAGCGGCTCGACCCTGGCTTGTCGCGAGCAAGGTCGATAAGTCATCGGGCACTTGCACTTGCAGTTCCTGCAAATCGGCACCACCTTGATTCGAGGTTCGGCAAAGTGCGATGACGCCGCGATTTGGGTACGCAAGATAGGGCGCAATCGAGTCGCCTCCCATGTAGGGATTCACGGTGACAGCATCGGCCTGGTAGCGTTCAAACGCCTCTCTAGCATAGTGTTCGGCGGTACTGCCAATATCGCCACGCTTGGCATCAAGAATGAGAGGAATCGCCGGATGTCGTTCACGCAGGTACAGCATGAGCGCTTTCAGACAATCTTCAGCACCAAGGCTTGCGAAATAGGCTATCTGCGGCTTGAATGCACAAGCAAAGGGCGCTGTCGCATCGACGATCGCGGTGCAAAACCTGAAAAGCGCATCAGATTTACCTTGTAGGGGTCGCGGAAAACGTGCAGGGTCCGGATCGATTCCAACGCACAGCATGGAACCGCTGCGCTGCCAGGCCTGCTGTAGCTTTGCTGAAAATCCTTGCGTGATACTTGTCTTATCGCTGCTCATGCTTGATGTCGAGGTTTAGTCGATGGCCTAGGGCGCGATCAAAGATGTGGAGCAGTGAGGGATCGCTTT
>JALQWJ010000004.1 GCA_023258775.1 Burkholderiaceae bacterium
CATTTGTCGAATCTCCAATCTGCGCAGTTCCTCATGGCGATTGGCGCAGGCACGATGCCTTGTGTGATCGCAGCGCATTTAAGTCGACAAAATAATCATCCCGATCGGGTTCGGAACACCATGCGTGAGTATCTTGGCCAGGCATTCTCAGAGCGTTTGATTATCGCTGAGCAAGATTGTGGCTTTGACTGGCAAGACGTGAAGCGTGTATAACAAAAAAGCCGGCAAAGCCGGCTTTTTTGTTTTTCGCTTGTCTCAAAAGACTAGCAACGAAAAGTAGCCTCGCGCCAATTACTTCTTGGCAGGCTCAGCAGGTGCTGCTGCAGGAGCGGCTGCATCCTTATTCTCGGGTGCAGGTGCTGCTGCGTCTTTGTTTTCAGGTGCTGGTGCAGCGGGTGCAGCAGCGGGTGCTTCGGCTTTGGGAGCCTCGGCGGGCTTGGCTTCTTCTTTCTTCTGGCAACCGGCCAGGGCAAGAGCTAAGAGCGATGCGATCAAAAGCGACTTCTTCATGTGTTTTCCTTTCGTTACGACAAATAAATCGGTATAAATGCTGTCCGAGGATTATGACAGTTTGCCTCGAAACAAAGCTGACGGAACATACTAACGTCAAACGAGTGCAGGCAAGACGGGATTATAGCCGTTGGGAATGCTTCTCACTGCAAAAGGCTATCCAGCCCTGTAAATACCAGTCAAATAACTGATCAATTAGTGGTTGAAATTCAACAGTTTTCTTGCATTCACTTGCATCTTGCGGTTTCGTGACAACATTTAAGTTTCGTGTAGGGGTATTTGACAAATCAATCGTCATCATCGCGGCAAAGCCATGTTTGAGTTGTGCAGCCTGCACATAGCGCTGATCCGCCAGTGCTCGAAGCAAATCATTCGGTGGACCCGCGTCTTCGCCATTAAGCCAGGTCCTGCGGCTGTCGTAGACCATGCGACTTGAAGGGTGGAGCGCAACGCCCCGTCGCAATGCTTGCGCTAACCAATGGTGCTTTGTTGGCAGTTTTCGAGGCCCTTCGAACCAGGCATTTGAAGCGGGTTCGCTCAGATAACGGCCAAGCGCTTGTTCGAAGACTCGCTTGTCGCTGCGAAAGTCCTGGGCCCACTGCTTGAGTTGTCGTGCAAGCTTTTCTGGGATTCGCCCAGCCTGCTTTGAAGCGCGTACCCCTTTGTCCTGATAGCGTGGATTTGGACCCGAGAGCGACTCAGCCGCTTCAATCAGAAAATGCTGAAGAAATTCATGACGCGATGGCGCACGAAAGCCAACAGACCATGTACTACAGGGTTCGAGCGCAAGGCCATCATGGGCCCAGCGCGGGGGCAAATAAAGTGCATCCCCGGGTTCAAGTATAGCCTCGCACTGAGGTGTAAATTGTCTTAATAATTTTAGCGGTTTATCTGGTTGAAACGATTGTTCACGTTGATAGCCCCACTGCCAGCGGCGCCTGCCAACGCCTTGGACGAGAAAAACATCGTACTCGTCCAGATGCGGTCCTACACCGCCTCCTGTTGCAGCAACGCTGATCATGACATCATCGATTCGTGCATGTGCCAGGAAGTCAAAGGACATGCGTAAACCGTAAGCTTGCTCGTGATTGCGATCCATACCCTGTAACAAGATAGTCCATTGTTTGCCACGAATACTTGGCAGACGGTCAAAAGGCCCTTCTTGCATGGTCCAGTCCTTGTGTCGACATCTGATCAGTCGACTTGCGATGTCGTCGCGTGCTGCATAAGCCAGCAAATTATCAAGCGACGAATCCACCGCTGATGGGCTGACAAACTGTCGCAAAACCATCGGTTTTTGCTGCCAATATTGCGCAAGAAACTGGGCTACACTGAGTCTTCCCCAGTGTAGTTCGCAAGCTTTCGCGGCTTTGAATGCGGTTTTTGCTGGATTGGATGATTTCATGAAGGATTGAACTGATGGCCGAGGCAAGGGCGTCGAAACATCTAGCATACCAAGCTACTTAGCCTTGGGGCAGGGAGGTCATTTGAGCGAGGATAAGCGAGTTGCCTACGGACGATGGGTGAGTCTAAGTTATCGAATTTATGATAGTCAGGCG
This sequence comes from Burkholderiaceae bacterium, assembly GCA_023258775.1. Classification (GTDB taxonomy): domain Bacteria; phylum Pseudomonadota; class Gammaproteobacteria; order Burkholderiales; family Burkholderiaceae_E; genus UBA3064. Next base: position 2,070 of record JALQWJ010000004.1, read on the forward strand.
GAGCCTATTGAACCGGAGGCTCGAAGTCTGGTTTATTTGCATGGCCTTCAAAAGGACTTGTTTCCAAAAATTGAGCATGCCATTGAGGGTCTTGATGTGCAGGCAAGACTGTCCTTGTATTTAGAGCCGGCTGATACATTCGGCGACTATGATGAGCAATTGATTCATTTGGTGGCACGTGATTCGCTGCCCGCATCGCTTGAGGCAGGAATGAGCTTTGAAGGACTGCCTGGTGGGACCAATGATGGCCTTCTCTATACGGTCACCGATTTCACTGATGCGGTCGCGGTACTCGATGGCAATCATCCTCTCGCGGGCATGGGTTTACGATTTGATATTGAGGTTTTAGATATCTGGGACGCAACGCCCGAAGAGATCGAAGCTTGTGAATTACAGGATGATTAATAATGCTGATCGCTGATTTTTTTCAATTCATAAAGCAGGGCTTGCGCATCTCGCGGGCTGATCTCATCGGGATTAATTGACTGCAAGGCTTGGCGAATCGCTTGTTCAAAAGCGGATGTTATTGGTTGGTTAGCGGCAAGTGCATCAACGACTTGAAGCGATTGAACAGGTTCAGATTCGATCATCGTGCTGAACAAGTCGGGTTGGATCAAACGTTCTCTGGAGGCTTGTTCAAGATTTTCGAGCAAGTGGCTCGCCTTGCGTGTGACCGTCGATGGTAGTCCTGCAAGCCGAGCAACCTGGATGCCGTAGCTACGGCTTGCGGCTCCCTCGCGAACCTGATGTAAAAACTTGATCGTTCCCCGGCCTTCAGCTGCACTTAAATGCAAATTGAATACTGCCTCAAGGCGCTGAGGCAGACTCGTTAGTTCGAAGTAATGTGTTGCGAACAAGCATAGGCTTCGATTACCTTGGGCAAGTTGCTCGGCGATGGCTTGGGCAAGCGCAAGTCCATCATAGGTCGAGGTACCACGTCCAATTTCATCCATTAACACCAGCGAGTGCTTGCTCGCATGGTGCAAGATTGCGGCAGCCTCTGTCATCTCGACCATAAAAGTAGATCGACCGCCTGCTAAATCATCGCTGGCACCGATACGGGTAAAAATACGATCGAAAATGCCGAGCTGACAGCTTTTCGCAGGCACGAAAAAGCCGCAGTGCGCCATGAGGACTGTGAGGGCAATTTGCCTCATGTAGGTAGACTTGCCGCCCATGTTTGGGCCGGTAATGATGGCCATACGTCGTTGTTCATGCATTTCACAGTCGTTGGCAATGTAGCTTTCAACAAGTGTTTCAAGCACCGGGTGTCGGCCCTGTTCGATGCGCAACCATTGGTCTGTCGCGAATTCAGGCTGGCACCATTGCGAGGCGATTGCAATTGAGGCGATCGACTGTGCAACATCGATTCGGGCAATTGCCTGGCCGGCGGCTTGTAAGGCTGGAACATGATTGAGCAATGCGCTAAGTAAAGCCTCGTAAAGCTTGCGCTCTCGGGCAAGTGCCCGCTCTCTCGCAGAAAGCGCCTTGTCTTCGAAGGCTTTCAGTTCGGGCGTAATAAATCGCTCTGCATTTTTTAGCGTTTGTCTTCGGCGATAGTCGTCTGGGACGCGCGAGAGCTGTCCCTGACTTACTTCGATATAAAAACCGTGCACGCTGTTAAAAGCCACCTTCAACGTCGAGATGCCGCTGCGTTCGCGTTCCTTGATTTCAAAAGCTGCCAGGTAATGGTCGCAGTCACGATCGAGTGTCCGTAGTTCGTCAAGTTCCTCATCAAAACCATCACGGATTACCGCGCCGTCACGCAAATGGCCTGCCGGCTCATCGAGAAGTTGCTGCTTGAGATCGTTCAATAGTTTTGGATCAAGATTAAGCGCGTCGAGCTCCGATTGAAAAGCCTCGGGTAGCATGACCATCAAACTTGGTAATGCTGCAAGCGCTTGGCGAAGCGAGGCTAGCTCGCGGGGCTTTATCGAAGCAAGTGCGATTCGCGTGGCTAGTCGTTCAAAGTCAACCATCGCATCAAGCTTCGCGATCAGGTTCTCGTCGAGCAGGGGTACAAGGGCTCGAACTTGTTGCTGCCTTTGCCCGATTTCAAGCCAATCACGAATCGGGTGAAGCAAGCGATGCCGTATTAGCCTTGATCCAGCAACCGTTCTACATTGATCAAGGCGATTTAGCAGGCAATGGCTTGTCCCGCCATGCAGGCTTTCGACGAGCTCTAGATTTCGGCAAGCGACATGATCGAGTGTGAGGTAGGCCTCGCTTCGCCAGCGTCGAATTGATTGCAGGTGAGGTAAGGCTGCGTCATCACTTAAACCGCTATTTTTTGCGGCGTATTCGATCAGCGCATTAGCGGCGGTTTGAAGTGCAGGTTCATGAGCAATTTCATAGCCTTTCATCGATGCAACGCCCAGTCGCTCTTTGAGTTTGCGCTGCGCACGTTCAGGCTCAAAGTACCAGTCGGCTAGCGGCTTAATGACAATGGATTCGAGTGACGAAGTCATCAGCGTTGGCTGCAAGCTGTCTGGGACCAGTAGCTCGACACATTGCATGGTTTTGAGAAAGTCTGCCAGATCAACCCAGTCAAGCTCACACAGCATGCATTCGCCCGAGGCGAGCGACATCCAGGCGAGCGCCGCCCGATGCCGCTCCTTGGATCGCGCAACCGCGGCCAGGCATCGCTCTTCGCGTTCGGGAAGTAAACCCTCATCGGTTAGCGTTCCAGGAGTTACCACTCGGAGCACTTGTCGTTCAACAGGTCCTTTACTGGTAGCTGGGTCCCCAATTTGCTCGCAGATCGCAACCGATTCGCCCGCCTTGACCAAACGCGCGAGGTACTGTTCCAATGCGTGAACAGGAACACCAGCCATACGAATTGCTTGTTGGTTTGAATGGCCTCGGCTTGTGAGGGTGATACCTAATAGTTTGGCACCGCGCTCGGCGTCATCGCCAAAGAGTTCGTAAAAGTCCCCCATTCTATAAAACAGAAGAACATTCTGATAATTAGATTTGATGCGCAAATACTGTTGCATCATCGGGGTATGTCCGGCCAATGGTGCCGATGCTTCTTCGGTGGTGGTCTTCACAAAACTGACTCTTGAGCAAACATTCAGGATCGATTGGCTTTGCGGCGTACAGGATTGAATTGACGTGATTTATCGATTCAAAGGCGCTTTAGTTTAAACCCCGAATCATGAAAGCTCGCGCGCACATCAATGTGGCTCAGTGAAGGTCGATGAGGGTGAATGGCTCAGTTCGAAACCCTGAAGCTGGACAATTTTGGTCTAAGTCCTGACACTTCTGCCTCCGACTCTGAAAAAAAGGCTCTGGCATGTCTGAAAGCTTGTTTTCGTTCGAACCTGTGCAATTACCAGCGAATGCCGTCGCGTTACGAGACGAAGTGCGCCTTTTTGTCGCTGAGCACATCAAGGCGGCTGCTTTCGACCCGCGCCTGAATGCCTGGGGTACAAGGCATCCAGCCTTTTCAAGAGCCTGCGGGGCCATGGGATATATCGGGATGTGTTGGCCTAAACGATATGGGGGTCATGAAAGATCGGCCCTGGAGCGCTTTGTGGTGATCGAGGAGCTTTTGGCTGCTGGGGCTCCTGTGGGGTGCCATTGGGTTGCCGATCGCCAAAGTGGTACACAGATTCTCAGGCACGGAAGCGAAGAGGCCAAGCAGACAATCATTCCGAAAATTGTAAAGGGTGAATGTTATTTCAGTATCGGTATGAGCGAGCCCGACTCGGGATCCGATCTTGCAGCAGTCCGTTGTCGCGCGAGACGGATTGAGGGCGGCTGGCAAATTACAGGGTCAAAGGTTTGGACGAGCGCAGCGCACATGGCGCACTACCTTATCTTGCTCGCAAGAACACAAGCCGTAGAAGAAGATCGTCATGCTGGATTGACTCAGTTCATTGTTGATACCTCCGAGCCTGGTTTCGCAACCAGACCGATCTATAATTTGTATGGTGCACATGAGTTTAACGAAGTTATTCTGGATAATTACTTCGTGCCGGATGCCATGGTGCTTGGTGAGGTTGGCCAGGGATGGCGCCTGGTCACCGGCGAGCTTGCTTTTGAACGATCAGGACCCGATCGATTTATGAGCACCTTCCAGCTTTTGCTGGATTCGATTCGCCAGCTAAGCCAAGCGGGCGACGCGGACCGTCAGTGCCTTCAGGATCTTGGTCGCTTGATTGTGCACCTATCGAGCTTGCGCCGGATGTCGAGCTCGATCGCTGGAAAGCTCGAACGCGGTGAGAATCCGGCGATTGAAGCAGCCTTGGTCAAGGACTTGGGCACAGCATTCGAACGTGAAGTACCTGAAGTGTTTCGACGCCTTCTAGCGATTGAGCCATCGATGGGATCGAGTGCTGCGTATGATGAGAACCTAGGGATGAGCTTGTTGCGATCGCCGTCATTTACCCTGCGCGGTGGTACCCGAGAAATCTTGCGCGGCATGATTGCCCGCGGACTCGGATTGCGTTAAGGGGAATTGAATGGACGCTTTTCATCCCGTGAGCGCTGAAGATGACATGCTGCAAACCATTGACCGGATCGCAGGCGACTTCCTGAAACAAATGACGATCCGGGCTGCCGAGGACGGCATCTTTCAGCACGATCTATGGTCCGCCCTCAGCGAGGTTGGACTCACAACAGCGATGCTTCCAGAGTCCGCCGGCGGCTTAAGCCTTGGACTTCGCCAGATGTGCGAGTTGCTGGAAAGATGTAGCTACCATGCAATGCCGGTGCCTATTGCTGAAATGGCTTTGGCTCAGGCTCTGGTTTCGGCTTGTGACCATCATTGGTGCGGTCCGATTGCTAGAGCTTTAATCTCTCGATTTGATGCTGATCGAGACAAAATAGTGATGACTGCTGCACTCCAAAAAAGCGAGTCAACGATCGCAAGAGTGCCATGGGCAGGCCGTGCGCAGATTTTATGTCTGGTCGATCACCAAGACAGGCTTTTAATGCTTGATGATTCAAAAGCTTCTTGGCAAATTCTTCATGCGAGACGTAACCTCGCGGGCGAGCCGCGCGATGATGTTCAGTTCGACATCCTTAGCGGCGTCGTCGCAGCAGGTAGCAAGGGACTGTTTAGCCAATTCGAACAAATTGGCGCCCTCGTGAGAACAGCACAAATGAGCGGTGCTATTTCAAGAACGCTACAACTATCAATTTGTTATGCAAATGAGCGCAAGCAATTTAATCGTCCTATTGCCAAGTTTCAGGCCGTGCAGCATATGCTTGCCGTGCTTGCTTCGCATGCTGCTGCAGCTAAGGCTGCCTATCAGGCTGCACTTGATGTGGTCGAATCCGAACCATGGTCGGCGCGAACAAGCTGGTCGGTGGCGATAGCAAAAGCCCGAATGAGCGAAGCGGCTGGGCTTTGCGCTGACCTTGCCCATCAAGTGCACGGTGCGATGGGTTTTACGCGTGAACACAGCCTGCACCGTTTTACTCGTAGGCTCTACGCATGGCGCGATGAGTTTGGTCATGAAGCTTATTGGCAGGCTAGGGTTGGCGAATGGACCCTTGAGCTAGGTGCTGATGCGATTTGGGACCATTTGGTGCGTCATTAAATAGGTACCGATGATCGCAATATCAACATCCAACGCGGCTAAACAATCCCTGCTGAGCTATCTAAGGCGCCCATGTCAATGTTGAGCACCACAAATAGCAGTGACGACGAGTTGGCTCAACTAAAGCATTTCTTTTAAGAGCGGTATTAAGGTCTCGGCATTTGGAATACTCCGAGGATTCGTTGGGATCCAGCGATCATGCATACAAAGTCTTGCAAGTTCAGGTAATTGCTCGGCTTGGATACCGTAGTCGGTAAGCCGACTCGGCAGGCCAAGTTCACAAACGAGTTGCTCAATCGAATCAGCCAAATTGCCATCATGGACGCCCATTGCCTTGGCAAGGAGCGCTTGCGCATCGTGATTGACTGTCGCATTAAATCGCAGAACGCTAGCAAGCGTGATGCATGAGGTCATACCATGCGGTACCTTTGCCCATGAGCCAAGGAGATGTCCGATGGCATGACTTGCGCCCTTGCTCACGCCCGACTGCGAGCCAACCATGGATAGCCACATGCCAATTTGACAGTCGAATCGGGCTTGTAAATCAGTGGGATTGGACAAACAGCGCTTGAGCGCTTGGGGAAGAAGACTGATTGCCTGCAAGTCAGCCGCTTGCGAGAAAGCTTGTGCCTGAATAGACAGATAGCCTTCGACGGCGTGATCGATCGCCCGAATGCCAGAGGAAAGCCAAAGTGGCATCGGCGTCGCGAGTGTGAGCGCTGGGTCCAGAATGACATGAGCCGGCACGGCATAGGGATGCAGCACGCTTTCCTTGATACCGGTTTTCGTATTGGTCATGCCGGCATAAGCAGTGAATTCCCCCGCTGAAAGTGTTGTCGGTAGCGCAATCATTCGATGTTTGGGTTTGCTTAATCCCGGCGCAGGTTTTCCAGCGACTGCTATCAGGCGATTCATCGCCTCAACGCTATCGATTTTGTTTGATAGACATAATGAAACAATCTTGCCTGCGTCGGTTTGCGAACCCCCGCCGAGTGTGATGAGAATCTCGGCTTTTACTTTTGCCGCAGCCTGCGCTGCTGCAAAGACTGCCTCCCGTGGCGTATGCGCACTCACCCCGTCAAATGTACCTACAAGGCGTCCGCCAAGCATGTTCTCAAGCCTTGCGAGATCATTACTTCGAGTCTTAAGGGTTTTGCTCACAAGCACGAAACAGCGCTGGCCCTCATGCTCGGAAAGGGCTATTTCAAGTGCCTGGTCAAAAGGCTGTCCAAAAAAAATACCCTCAACCTTGGGGGGGCGGTAAGCGCCTGCCTTATACACATTCTCTGTAATTTTCATAATGATCTCGCTCAACGATATAGCTTACAGAGCTACGTAATTGATATTCCTGACGGTTTTCGTTACGTAAAGGGCGGTTAGCGTCCAATAAAAACAGGACTTCGGCGCTCAGCCATGGCTTTGACGCCTTCCTTGAAGTCTTCCGTCGAATAGTGCCGCGACTGCTCCCTACCCTCATGTGCAGTCGCCTCACGAACTGCTTCGGCAAGACCTGCCCGAAGCGTTGCTCGGGTTGATTGAACTGCAATTGGTGCCGACGCAGCGAACTCCTGCGCCATCTCGATTGCAGCGTCAAACAAGTCAGCTTTAGCGACTAAACGGTCTGCAAGTCCGATAGCAAATGCCTCCTCGCCCGGAACTCTTCGACCGCTATAAATCATCCGTGCGGCTTGTTGGATCCCAATGACGCGAGGTAGCGTCACGCTAAGACCGAATCCCGGATGAAAGCCGAGACGATTAAAGTTGGCACTAAAGCGAGCTTCTGGGCAGGCGACCCTGAAGTCGGCCATCAGCGCAAGTCCCAGACCACCACCAACGGCTGGCCCTTGTACGGCCGCAATCACTGGCTTTGTGCAACGAAATAAACGCACGGCTTCGTCATAGAGTGGATTGCTTGCGGGCGCACCAGCGGGCGTCTGTGCTCTGGGTTTGGAGAAATCGGCACCTGCGCAAAATGAACTTCCTTCTGCTCGTAACACGATCGCTCGGCAATGTATTTCGCGATCAAGCGCTTCAAAAATGCCCGCAAGATCGCGTATCCAGTACAGGTCGAAAAAGTTATGGGGCGGGCGTTTGAGTGTGACAAGAGCCACATGGCCCTGCGCCTCGACAGCTAAATCATTAGGTATAGATCGTTGATCGATATTCATCATCGGTGTTACTCCGCCTTGATGCCTGCTGCATCGGCAATTTTGCGAAAGCGTTCAATCTCGTCAAGTTGATACTTTGTCATCCGTTCTGGACCGAAGTCCATCATTGGTTCTGAACCATTGGCTAGGAAGTAGTTCGCAGCTTCTTTGGAGGCAAGCCCCTTTTTCATCGCCTCAACCAACTTGGCATGCGCGGCAGGTGGTGTTTCAGCGCGAACATAAAACGAGGTCCAGGCATAGTTGGCATACTCCGGGTAGAGTTCACGTATCGTCATCACATCCGGTAGCGACGGATGGCGCGCTTCGCCTGACACGGCAAGTGCTCGAATTTTTCCCGCCTTGATTAAGGGCAATGCGCCCCCCAAGTCCCCCATGCCGGCATCAAGTTGTCTTCCGATGACGTCATTGATCACCTGACTCTGCCCCTTGTAGGGGACATAGGTCAGTCTTGCTTGTGATAAGTTTGATAGCCAAGCAATGCCTAGTTGATAACCCGCCGAGTAAGATCCAATGTTAAGTGCTTTGGCCTTGCCTGCAGTAATGAGCTCGCCAATGTTCTTAAAGGGCGATTCATTGGCTGCGTACCATACGTTCATTGAGCGCGAGATACCATGCACAGCCTTAAAGTCTTTCACCGCATCGTAGCCTGGATTTTTCATCACGATCGGGTTAACCGACATTGGAGAATTTGAGGCAACCATAATGGTGTGTCCATCTGCCGCTGCCTGCTTCACAGCGATGGCAGCGACGGCGCCACTGCCGCCTGGGCGATTTTCAACAAGTACAGATTGACCAAGACTGCGCTGCATTTGCTCGGCGAGTATCCGGGCTGAGCCGTCTGCGCCGCTTCCAGCGGTAAAGGGCACCATCATGCGAATCGGCTTGGTTGGGAATTCTGTTTGTGCCCAAGTATTGGCTGCCGACGTGATGAACCCGGCGGTTAATGCGCCACCAACCGCCAGCCTGGCCCAAAGCCTTGGTTGCTCGCCAGCCAGGTCAATTATGGAACGGATCGTACTCAGATTGTTCATCGTGCTGTCTCCTCGCCAAATAGCTGTGGTTATAGTCAATCGAGTCTAGCCTGAAGCTATTTGGAGGGTGAGCGCAAGATGAGTGATTTCGGACCATTACACGGCATTCGCGTGATTGATTTGACCTCGGTCGTTCTCGGTCCTGTGGCAACCCATGTTCTCGGCGAGTTAGGCGCTGATGTGATCAAGGTCGAAGCGCCTGAAGGCGATCTCATGCGCGCGAACGGCGTTTCGCGTCATAAGGGCATGAGCTCGATTTTTCTATCGCTTAATCGAAATAAGCGTTCCTTGTCGATCGATATGAAAACCGAGGCAGGCCATGAAGTGATGCGTCGACTGATCGCTCAAAGTCAGGTGCTGGTACACAACATGCGGGTGAAGGCGATTGAAAGACTTGGTTTTGGCTACGATCAAGCAAAGTTGCTAAACCCTCAACTTATTTACTGCGTTGCAACAGGGTTCGGACAGGATGGTCCTTATCAAGATCATCCTGCTTTTGACGACATTATTCAGTCGGCATGTGGCTTGGTGGCACTCAATCGCGATCACCTTGACCGTGCTGAGTATGTTCCTTCACTGATGGCCGATAAGACGATCGGTATTTACCTTGCAAATGCAGTGCTTGCCGCACTCGTTCATCAGCTAAGAACAGGTGAGGGTCAGCATGTCGAAGTACCTATGTATGAGACCATGACTTCGTTCTTGCTTTCAGAGCATTTGGGAACCATGACTTTTCCAGGGATGGAAGGTCCTCCGGGTTATTCAAGGGTTTTATCGGGAGGAAGGCGCCCAGTTAAAACCATCGATGGCCATATCAGTTTGTTGCCCTACACCGAGGCTCACTGGGTTGCCCTACTTACAGAGACCGGTCATCAAGAGGCTATCGAGCGTCTAGAGGTGAGGGACCGCCACGCTAGGAACCGCCACTTGCAGCAACTCTACGCCTTATTGCGAGAGATTATCGGCAAGAATACGACTGCATACTGGATGGCATGCTGTAAGCGACTCGATATACCGGCTACGCCGATATACTCCTTAGATCAATTACCAGAGCATCCTCACTTAAAAGAAGTTAATTTTTTTGAAAAAGCGATTCATCCAAGCGAAGGCGAGATCATGCAGGTCAGGCCAACGATGAAGTTCTCGCAATCTCCGGCCAGCATTCGTCGGCCAGCGCCAAGACTTGGCGAGCACAGTGGCGAACTCTTGCTGGAGTTGGGATTTTCCGATACAGAAATCGAAACAATGATCCGCCAGAGCACCGTCGTTCAGACGCAATAAAAACTGTGGCAAAACCTTCTTCGGTTAACGACTACCTGGGCGAAGCTCCTCCCAGTCCTGCCTGTTCCAAGCGAGAAGATCTTCGGCGCCCGAGCTTTGGAGATGGGCACCGCCGTCAATCGTTACCATTTCGCCGGTCATGAAACTCGCCGCATCAGAAAGCAAATAAGAAGCGAGTTCGGCAAGCTCTGCATGTTGACCAACACGACCGAGTGGTATGCGTGCCTCGGGCTTGAGCATTGCGCGCTTTCCAGCCATTAGTTGTGCGCTTGCCCCTGGTGTTGGAAATGAACCCGGGGCAATCGCAAGCAGTCGAATCCCATATCGACCCCATTCAACCGCGAGGCTTTTCGTCATGGAAAGCACTGCAGACTTGGCCATTGCTGATGGCACCGTGAATGCACGCCCAGTGATCGTCGATGTTGAAAGAATGCTCAGAACAACACCGGGGTAATTCGCTTCGATCCAGCGTCGCCCTGCCGCTAGGGTGCAGTACATCGTCCCGTGAAGCGTCGGTGCAAGAACTGCATCAGCGGCGCGATGAGATAAATGCTCAGTCCTTGCAATAAAGGTGGCTGCTGCATTGTTGACCAGGGCATCAAGGGGTGCTTGCTGCCAGATTTGGGCGATCATTGCTTCGACTTGAAGCGGATCACGTATGTCGCATGCAAAGATTTGTGTATCGATGCCATAGTTCGAGCTCCAACGGGCCGCGGTGGCCTCTAAAGCCTCACGCCGACGACCGCAAATGAGAGGTATAGCACCAAGCTGCACAAAGCGTTCGGCCATAGCAGCACCAAGTCCGCTTCCGCCCCCTGTGACAAGTACGCGTTTGCCAAGCAAGCTATTGGCTGCGAGCATCAGATTAGGTCTCGCTTAGCTGGGCCTGGTGTTTGCCATAAATGCTGCTAAACCGCTGAATCATTAGGGCAAAAAGTGCGGGATTCGCAGCGAGAACCCGACCGCCAAAAAGATGTTCGGCTTCGCCTTGAAAGTCACCAATCAGGCCTCCTGCCTCAGTGATCAGCAATGCGCCAGCGGCAACATCCCAGGGCGACAGACCGATCTCGAAAAATGCATCAAAGCGGCCCGCGGCCACATAAGCCAGATCGAGTGCCGCGGCGCCGGGTCGACGCAATCCGGCACCATCGAGCGTGAGTTGGCGGAAATAGGCCAGAAACTCATCGAGCTGTGCCATGCTGCGCGAAGGAAATCCCGTACCAATTAAGGATTCCTTAATAGCCACCCGTTTCGATACGCGGATACGACGATTGTTGAAAAATGCGCCTGCGCCTCTGCTTGCCGTGAACATTTCGTCACTTGCAGGGTTGTAAACAACCGCTTGAGTTAACACGCCTCTTTCTAACAAACCGATTGAAATCGCATATTGGGGCACGCCATGGATGAAGTTTGTTGTGCCATCTAGGGGATCAATAATCCACAAATGCTCAAGCTCGCGTAGCCAAGGTGATTTCAGATTGACCAGGGCGTCGCTTTGATGGCCAGCCCTGGATTTCGGGCCTGCGATGAAGCCGGACTCCTCTGCTAAGATGCAGTGATCCGGGAAAGACTCGAATAATGCATCGATCAAGGCTTCTTCCGAAGCACGATCGATTTCTGTTACGAAGTCGTTGAGCTGTTTTCTGGCAACTCGAATCGAATCGATGTCTACCGATCCTCGGTTGATAATGCGTGCGGCGGCCCGGGCGGCTCGCACGGCGATATTGAGCATCGGGTGCATGTTGGAGATCCAGTTGCAACAAAGCTTTTCATTCTAAGCCTTTTCATTCTAAGCCATTGGCCCAACCTCAGCTTCATCAAGCACTCGATCGTGCCTTCACCGAGCGTTCGATCTTCGTCTTGAACCAAACCTCACACCCGGGAAACATCGGGGCGAGTGCGCGATCGCTTGCTGTTCTCGATTTTACGCGCCTGCGATGTGCTGCGGCTCGACATCCGGATTGGCAGCACCATCCAGATGCATTGGCTCGCGCAAGTGGCGCCCTAGGCCTGCTTGATCAGGCAACAGGGTATGTTGACTTGGACGCAGCAATTGCAGACTGCCATTGGGTAATTATGCTCAGTGCGGATGTACGTGACTTTGGTCCCGATCTTGTGGATGTTTCATCGGCATGTGTTTGGGCCGCTGAACGTTTAAGACAGGATGTCAATGCCAGAGTCGCTTTTGTATTTGGCTCTGAGCGTCACGGACTTTCTCGTGAAGAGGCTGCTCGTGGACATTTACTCGCAAGTATCCCAGGGCACCCAGCCTACCATTCGCTCAACCTATCTCAGGCGGTAATGATCACAGCTTGGGAATTGAGAAAACAATTACTTGATCAGCTCAAGCGGGTGCCAGCGCAGCTTCAAATGGTCGATCATCAAACGAGACTTGCTGCTCCTCCTTTAGGTGAGGCTGCAAGTGCGCAGGCCTTTGAGGGGTTGATCGACCATCTCGAGGTCGCTGCGAAGGCAGTGGGGTTTTTAGATCCTCAACATCCGAAAATGTTGATGCCGAGGCTCAGGCGATTGTTGATGCGAAGTGAGCTTAAGGCAGATGAGGTTGATCTCTTACGCGGGCTTTGTCGTGCCATGATGAATCCCAGACGACGCCAGGAGATCGATCAATGATTAATGCAGGTATTCTATGATCTATTCTGGAAACTATAGTGATATAAAGGATTAACTTCGGGTCATGTTTGAACGTTTACGCGAGTCGGTACAGACCGTTCTTGAAAAAGATCCGGCTGCAAGGTCCAAACTTGAGGTTTTGCTTTGCTATCCGGGTATCCACGCCTTGATCTTTCACGCATTTGCTTCTCGTCTCTGGCAATGGCAGTGGACAACCGCTGCAAGATTCGTATCGCACCTTGGCCGCATGCTCACCGGTATTGAAATTCACCCGGGTGCCAGGCTGGGGAGAAGGGTATTTATCGATCATGGCATGGGGGTGGTAATCGGCGAGACCGCCGAGGTTGGAGATGATTGTACAATTTATCATGGTGTAACGCTCGGCGGCGTTGCTCTGAACCAAGGTAAACGCCATCCAACGCTCGAGGCTGGTGTTGTTGTTGGTGCGGGTGCAAAGATTCTTGGCCCTTTTGTTGTTGGTGCGGCCGCACGCATTGGTTCAAACTCAGTCGTCGTGAAGACGGTACCGCCTGGCGCAACGGCTGTTGGTATTCCTGCAAGAATTCTCGTTGATGATTCACCGCTCACAGCGACCAATCCGCAAGCGCGATCTGCGTTTTCAGCCTACGCAATTTCTCGAGGTGATGATCCCTTATCGCTGGTGATTCATGAATTGATCGATCATGTGGCTGCCCAGGACCGACGTATCGACAATCTCCAAAAGGCGCTAGCGCAGGCTAGTGCGATATCGCAGCATCAGGACAACGCGAAGCTAATCAGGCCCGACGATGAAGGGACAGACGCTGTTTTACAAGCTGACAAGCTCGACGCGACCCGCTTGAATCAACTCGTGGATTAACGGTCAGTGCTTGGTTGAGCTTGACAGTGCATGGTTGAGCTTGACAAAGCATGTTTGAACTTAGCAAAGCATGGTTGAGCTAGGCAAGCATGTTTGTTCTGGCTCACACGAATCAGACGGTGTAACAATCGAGCCGCCTCAAGTCCAGACGCCGAAGGGCCCTTGTGCAGAAAAGCCAGATTTATCCCAACGCAACCAACCCCCGCGCCCCAGGTTTTTGTCCCAATCGGGTAAGACCCAGCGTGTGAATTGGCCGCTGTGCTTTGCGGGCCGGTGCGTGTGGCCATGGATCAAGCCTTGAAGATGATGTCTGGCGACCAAGGCTTGCACGGCAGCAGGATTAACATCCATGATCGCCATGGATTTTCCCTGTTTAGCCCTTTCGCTCTCAGCGCGAATGCTCGATGCGATAGCCTGCCGCTCATCGAGCGGCTTGGCAAGGAATGCCGTTTGCCATGTTGCCTGCCTGACTTGCTCACGAAAGTGCTGATAATCCTGATCATCGGTACACAAAGCATCGCCATGAGTCAGGCCTACGCGAAGGCCGAACATTTCGAGAATAAATACCTCGTCGATCAAAAAGGCATTCAGTTCTTTCAAAAAATCCTGACCCAGTAAAAAATCGCGATTCCCATGCATGAGATAGAACTTGATGTCGGATTGGGTTCGCTGCGCTAACTGTGTAAAGGCCTCTCGGATGGCAACTTTGGAGCCGGTAACAAGATCATCGCCAACCCAGGTATCAAAGAGATCGCCTAAGATAAAGAGCTTTGAGCAATCACTGGGAATTGATTGCCCAAGCGCCTCCAAAAATCCACTTGGGTCGTGATCTCGCTCAATTTCGGTATCGAGGTGAATATCGGATACAAAAATGAGAACTTCTTGCTCGTGATCTGAACACAAGCACGCCTCAGGATGTAGACCGTCGATCATGCGTATGACTTCAGTTCGTCAATGAGGCGCTAAACGCTAAGGCCTGATACGCTATGCGTGGATCTAATGCGTAAAACAGGATTTTTTCGTTAGGTTGTTGGTTTTAAGGTTTGAGCATTTTTGCCGACTCTATAACGATCGCTGTCGTAGGAACATCGCGCATGCCACCGGCACTGCCCGTTGGGGATTTTCTGATTCTCTCAACCACGTCCATTCCAGAAACAACTTTGCCAAATACCGTGTAGCCGTGTCCGTCGGGGTTGGGGTGGTTAAGGCCATCGTTATTGACCACATTGATAAAGAATTGTGAGCTCGCAGAATTCGGTGCGGAGGTTCGCGCCATTGCAACCCAACCCGCATCGTTCTTCAAACCATTTTTTGATTCAATCTCGATCGGTCCTCGAGTCGGTTTGCGGTCTAGGTTTGCGAGGTGGCCGCCACCCTGAATCATGAAGTTTGAGATCACTCGGTGAAACGTCGTCCCTGCATAAAATCCTTCATCCACGTACTGGATGAAATTTGCAACAGTCTTTGGTGCTTTATCAGGGTAGAGTTCGATGACAAAACTACCGAGATTTGTCTTGAACTCTGCCTTCGGGGACGCCGCAGCGACAGATTCTTCCGTGACACCACTGCCCAGAGCGAGACAAAGCAGAGAAACGAAGGGGAAGCGTTTAAATATTTTTGGCATAAGCGAGGGCATTTGAAGCTCCATCAAGGTTTGAGTAAACGATCACTAAGGTCGCGAGCAGCTTTAATCTTGAGTTCAATACGTTTTCGATCAGTGGTCTGTGTGATTTCCTCTGCTCGCTGAAGTGCTTGCATCGATTGTCTCGCCAAGACCGCGGCAAGGTTTTCCCAGGCAAGTGCGTAAGCAGGCTGTGCCTGAAGCGCACGCTCTAGGCTGAGTCTCGCCAAGTCAAGCTTACCAGCGCGGGCGTGCAGGCTTGCAAGGTTGTTGTGGACCTCGGCCAATTCTGGAAATTGCTCAGCTAAATCGGTGAATTGCTCGGTGGACTCAACCAAACGATCGGTCTCATAAAGAAGACTTCCCCGCATAAATCGCAAGCTCAGATCTTTGGGCTCTTCAAGAAGGCCCGCCTCGATCGCTGCCAGCGCCAGCGCAAGCCGCCCAGCTTTCCAGTGAGTGCGCGCTTGCTCAACGGCTCTCATGGCAAGCTTCGGTTGGCTCACCAAAGGCAAAGGAACCGCCTCAAGCGTTTGTGCTTGTGACGGTGTTAGGGGGACGCCAAGCAAAACGAGGGCGACTAGGAAAGCATTTATACTGCGCAGCATCTTCGGATTTTAGCCCGAGTCATGCTCCGCATTTACAACACACTTAGCCGAACCAAAGAGATCTTCACACCACATCAGGCTGGCAAGGTCGCTATGTACGTGTGTGGGATCACGGTTTACGATTATTGCCATATCGGGCATGCGCGCATGATGGTGGTTTTTGACGTCGTGCAGCGCTGGTTAAGAGCGCTTGGTTATCAGGTCACCTATGTTCGCAACATTACCGATATCGATGACAAGATCATCCGTCGCGCTGTAGACCAGGGCATTGGTATTGGCGAGTTGACAGCGCGTTATATCGCTGCAATGTACCAGGATTTAGATGCTTTGCGCGTTCAACGTCCCGATCACGAACCGCGGGCAACTCAATTCGTCCCACAAATGCTAGGAATTATTCGGCGCTTGGTAGACCGAGGCTTTGCTTATCAAGTTGCGCCGGATTTCGCACTCGCGGGCGATGTTCATTTTGCAGTCCGTAAGTTTGCCCCCTATGGTCGTTTGTCAGGCCGTACGCTTGATGATTTGCGCGCGGGTGAGCGCGTAAAGCCTGGAGAAGGCAAGCTTGACCCACTCGACTTTGTACTTTGGAAGTCCTCAAAAGAGGGTGAACCGAGCGAAGCGATATGGGAGTCTGAATTTGGCCAGGGACGTCCCGGTTGGCATATTGAATGCTCGGCGATGAGCGAGTCGATACTTGGCACGCCCATCGATATTCACGGTGGTGGTGCCGATTTGCAGTTTCCTCACCATGAAAATGAAATCGCGCAAAGCGAAGCTGCGATGGAAGATCAAAAACATCCATTTGTACGATATTGGATGCATAACGGTTTTGTCAGGGTCGACAACGAAAAGATGTCGAAGTCATTAGGTAATTTTTTCACCATTCGTGAAGTTGTCGACCAATTTGATCCCGAAGTATTAAGGTTATATATTTTGCGGGCCCACTATCGAAGTCCCCTAAATTACTCCGATGCGCACCTCGATGATGCAAGGCTTGCGCTGTTGCGGCTCTACGGTGCGCTTTCGACAACGGCTGAGGCAAGCTCCGCTTCAATGATGCCTGCCACTTCGTATTCGTTGAGTGATCAAGCATCAGATGGGCTGTCCGCACACTGGCAGGCACGATTCGCGGAAGCGATGAACGATGATTTCAATAC